>CAZCOI010000176.1:0-7802 GCA_964500335.1 uncultured Nitratifractor sp. | reverse complement strand
ACACCCAAAATATCGCAACTTCTTTTTACATCAAGAAGTCTAAGATAATACTCACTATATGGGTGAATATTTGGATCGTAAAAAAAGCCAATTAATATAGCATCTTTATACTCTTGTTGAAACCTTTGCAAAAAAAAGTGACTATCAACAGAGCAACAAATATGAACTAATATTTTCATTAATTTTTAAATAGTGCTGAGCCAACTCGTATCATATTAGAACCACACTCAATTGCGAGCTTAAAATCATTGCTCATTCCCATAGAACAGATTGTAGCTCCCTCTTTTTGAAGTTTTTCAAAAATAGAGTAAGTTGTCTCAAAGCTCTTTTTAATAATCTCTCTATCTTCTACATGAGCACCAATACTCATAACTCCTTTTAACTCAATATTAGGACAACTCTCTTTAATTTGCATATATGTATCAATTGCTTCTTGTGGCATTACTCCACTTTTTGTATCTTCTTTTGCGCTATTTATCTGAAGAAGTGCACTCATCTTTTTATTTTTTACAGCAAGGCGTTTATTAAGCTCATTGGCAAGCTCTATTGAATCAAGCGATTGCGAAAGAGATGGGTTTAAATCGATTAGTTTATTAATTTTATTTTTTTGCAAAGTGCCTATCATATGCCAAGCAAGTGGCAAATCTTCTAGCTCTTTACTTCTTGCTTCTAGCTGTTGTACATGGTTTTCACCAAAGTTTCTTTGACCTAGCTCATACAAAGTTTTAATATTCTCTACCTCTGTATATTTACTAACTACAACAATTTGAACAATTAAATGTTCATCTCTTTTTATTCTAGCTTCTTCAATATCCCAAATTACTCTATCTAAGTTGCTTCTTAATTTTTCTTTGTCTAAAATCATAACTTATCCTGTAATTTTTTTATAATATTATCATATTAACCCCAAATTCTGTTTATATCATTATATAAACCAAACATCATTAAGCCTATTAAAAATGCCCATCCAGCAAGTGTAAGTCTATATAAAACTTTTTCACTTGGAGCTTTTTTTGTAATCATCTCATATAAATTAAAAACTATATGTCCTCCATCAAGTGCAGGAATTGGAAGTAAATTTAATACTCCTAAATTCACAGAAATTAGTGCGGTTATAAATAATAGATATAAAAATCCCTCTTTTGCAAATTGTATTAAGATATCAAAAATTGTTATTGCTCCACTTATATTTTTAGAATCCACTTCACCAGTTGAGATTTTTTGAACACCTTTAGCAATTAACATAGTTGCTTTTATTGTCTCATTAAAAGCATATTTAATTGCTTCAGTTGGACTAAAATGTATAATCTCTCCTCTTTTAAATATTGGAGAGATTCCAATAATTTTTCGTTTTATAGTTTCGTTAAATTCATTTTTTCTGCTAATTATTGTAGGATTTAATGTTAAAGTTTTAATTTGGTTATCTCTTTTTAGTTTAATTTTTATAGGCTCTTTGCTCTTTTGAATAGCCTCCCCAATCTCATACCAATATTTTATTTTAAAATTGCCTATTTCTAAAATATAATCACCTTTTTTTAATCCTGCTTTATATGCTGGAGACTCTTTTTTAACCTCTCCAACTATTGGGGCTACATATGAAGATGCCGCAGATACAGGAGCTCCACTAAAAGCAATAGATAGATATATGAAAAAAGCTAAAATTATATTTGCCATTGGTCCAGCTAAAAGTATAATTATCCTTTGCCAAGGCTTTTTGCTTGTATAACTATCTGGGTCATCACTTTTGCTTAAAGGATTTGTATCATCTTGACCTTTCATTTTTACATATCCACCAAGTAAAATTGGTGCAAATACCCACTCTGTATCTAGCCAATATTTTTTATAAAATGGCTTACCAAAGCCTATACTAAAACGCTCAACCTTAACGCCAAATAGCTTCGCCGCAGTATAATGACCAAGTTCATGGAAAAAAACTAGCGCACTTAACGCTAAAATAGCTAAAATTATATAAAAAAATAACTCCAATTTATAAGCCTTTCATATTTTTTTTAGAATTATACCTTAAATTTTTTGTAAATTAATTGTAAATTTTGCTATTATAATAAAAGAGTTTTATATTAAAGGAGAATTATGAGTGGTGAAATTAAAGAAGAAATTCAAGATATAAAAGAGAGCCAAGAGGTACCTCAAGAGATTAAAGAGGTAGAAATTGAAGAAGATATAAAAGAAGAGCCTAAAAAAGAGTCAAAAAAAATTACATCTCATGAAGAGATTGTAGAAACTGTAGAGGCTACAAAACAGTTTGCTCAATCTAAATATAATGACTATCTAAAATCTGAAGAGGAGTTAGATGAAGTAATTAAAGATTTTATTGAGCAAGAGAATAAAATATTAGATTCTACAGTAAATGATGCAATAGAGCTTCTAAATAAGTTACAAGTAGATTCATTAGCTGATGAAAATAGAGCAATTAGTCAGATTCAAAAAGATAATCAAGAGCAGTTAATTACTATTAAAAAACCATCAAAAGGTATTGGAAAAGGATTCTTTACGGGTTTAATTGCAACAGCTGTTACTGCTGGAGGAATTTTAGCATATGGTGCAAAATTGGCTAATTTACCATTAAATAGTGCTACTTTTATGCAAAAAAATAATCTTGATGCAATAGCTCTAAAACTTGCTGAGCTAATAAACTTAAAAGGTTCAGCATATGGATACGCTTTAATAGGAGCTGTTTCTCTTTTGGTTGGAGCAATTTTTTATAAGATTATAACTCTTATTCAAGTGTCTAAAAATAGTAAATATGTTGAAAAAATCCAAAAAGACACCCAAGAGTTTATTGAAAATCTTGAGTATAAAATGTATAAAATTGGCTCACTAAAAGAGCATATTGAGCATATTAAATTAGTAATGCAAAAGTATGATATTATTTTGCAAGAACAAAATGCAAAAATTAGAAGAATGCTATTTATTGAACAGCCAGAAGATGGAATTAACTCTTTACAAAGAGCTAGCAAACTTGAAGTAGAAAAGACTCTATTAATTTTAGATGAACTTTTAAAACTAATGAATACTTCTGTAAATGAAGGAGTAGAGATTAAACAAGAGAGTAAAGAGAGACTTCATAGCGCAAATAGTGTAATAAATGAAGTAATTAAAAAGTTGTATGTTTAATTATAAATACTCTCCACTATCGTAATAAAATTCTCTAAGGCCTTCTAAAAAGGCTTTGAGAGTTTTATTATCGCACTCTTTATATTTTGGGTGATTTTGGTTGCGAAAGATATCTTTAATTGCTGAATTGCTTATTTTAAAATCGGCAAGTTCAAAAATTAGTGCAATTTCGTACTCTTTTAAATTAAGTGCAACTCTTAATTTTTTTAAGATTAAATTATTATCTAATATAATCTCTTCATCACTATTTGTATTATTCCCTTTTTTGCCTCTTTTAAAACTAATAAGTCCATCTAAAAAGACTCCAAGCTCTTCATAAGTTGCGCTTTTTGCCCCTTTTTTAGAAGGGTTTTTTAAAATAGCATCTAATCTCTCTTTGCTCATATAAAAATCTTCAAGCTCATATAGATGTAAAATTTGAGTTCTATTTAAATTTAGAGCACTCTTTATCTCTTGTATAATTTGAGATGGATTCACTTTTTATCCTTAGTTATAAGAGAATCAACCGCTTCAAGTAGGTCTCTTTTTACAACTAAAACTAAATTTATACAAGTTGAATCTTTAATATTATGTTTTAAACTCCAATATTCTGGGTCTGTAAAGCTAATAAATGTTTTACCTTTTATATCATTATATAGTGCTATTCTAATTGGTAACTCTTGTGCAATTGTTGGGTTACAGCTAATTAATTTTGTTGAAATTTTAGGATTATTTAGCTCAATTGTAAGAGTAGGGTAGAGCATCTGTTTAAGTTTAAGAGCATCTTTTTCATGATTGTAGCTATTTATAAACTTATAATTTTTTTTACTTAAGTTATCTACAATAACTTCTTGAGTTTTAGTTATATTTTTATTACTTTGATATAGTTTAATAAATTTTGAAGTTGCTTTTTTTGTCTGTTGAGAGCATCCTGCAAAGATAAAAAACATAGCAACAAAAAGAGTTAATTTTTTCATAAAATTACCTTTATACATTAAATCTAAAGTGCATTACATCGCCATCTTGCACTATATACTCTTTGCCCTCTAGGCGCATTTTACCAGCCTCTTTTGCTCCACTCTCACCACCATATTTTATAAAATCTTCATAACTTATAACTTCTGCTCTAATAAAGCCTTTTTCAAAGTCATTATGAATAACTGCGGCGGCTTTTGGAGCGGTAGTGCCTTTTTTAATCGTCCAAGAGCGAACCTCTTTTACTCCAGCAGTAAAATAGCTCATAAGCCCAAGTTTATCAAAACCTTTACGAATTATTTGGTCTAATCCAGATTCATTAACCCCCAAAGATTCAAGCATCTCTTGTTTTTCCTCTTCGTCAAATCCCACCATCTCTTCTTCTATTTTAGCACATAGTTTAATTACTTCTCTATCTTTAGATTTAGCATACTCTTTTAGCGCTTTTACATACTCATTATCTTGGGCTAAGCTATCTTCATCTACATTTGCACCATATATTATCTCTTTTGCAGTTAATAATCTTAACTCTTTATTTAAAGTAATAAAAGCTTCCTCTTCTTTATCTTCAAAAGTGGAAGCTGGTTCTTCGTTTTCTAAATGAGTAAGTAGTTTTTTTGCAATTTCAAGTTGTGCTTTTGCATTTTTATCATTTCCTTTAGCTTTTCTCTCAAGATTGCTTATTCTTTTTTCTAAACTTTCAATATCAGCTAAAAGTAGCTCTGTTTCGATAATTTTTATATCACGAATTGGGTCAATATCTCCTTCTACATGAGTGATATTTTCATCTTCAAAGCATCTTACAATTTGTAAAATTACTTCAGTCTCTTTAATATTGCTTAAAAATTTATTTCCAAGTCCTTCTCCTTTGCTAGCCCCTTTAACAAGCCCAGCAATATCTACAAAATCTATTGTTGAGTATTGAACCCTTTGAGGATTTACTATTTTTGCTAACTCTTCTAATCTGCTATCAGGTACTGGAACAACTGCTTTATTTGGCTCTATTGTGCAAAAAGGATAATTTGCACTCTCTGCATTTTGAGCTTTTGTAAGCGCATTAAATGTTGTTGATTTTCCTACATTTGGTAATCCTACTAATCCTATTCCTAAACCCATATACTATTTCTCCAAAAAAATTTTTGTAATTATACTATTAAAGTGCTATCTTTTTGGCAACATTTAATCCAAAACCACTTAAACCTACAAATTCAGTCTCTGTATGTGATGTTAAAAGGTTAATCTCCTCCACGCCTAAAGCTTTTAATATTTGGGCACCAACTCCATACTCTTTTGCTTGCTCTTTTGAAATAACCTTTGTGTCTAAAAATATTAAAAGCCCGCCATTTCTCTTTAGATAATCTATCGATTTTATTAAATTTTTATATCTTTTTTCATCTAAAAGCAAATCAATATCTTTGCATATATTGTGAAATTTCACATTCTCTTTTTTATTGGCACTATAAAATTTTATTACACTATGAACTCTATTTAAATGGTCACGGAACTCTATTTTTTCTACTTTTACTCCAAAAAATCTTATCTCTTCTTTGCTAATTTCTGAAACTAGTTGCTCTTTTGCTAACCTATATTCAACAATATCTGAGATGTAAACAATTTTTAAATTATGTTTTTTCTTAAATTCTTGCAAGTCCTCATATCTTGCCATTGTACCATCATCTTTTATTATCTCACAAATTACAGCAACAGGAGCAACACCAGCTAACTTACATAAATCAATTGAGCCTTCGGTATGACCTGTTCTAACTAATACTCCACCATCTTTTGCAATTAAAGGAAATATATGCCCAGGTCTTACAAAGTCACTACTTTTTGCTATTGGAGAGGCTAACTTTTTTATACAATCATCTCTCTCACTAGCAGAAATTCCAGTTTTTGCTGTGGCACTATCTATAGAGACTGTAAAAGCAGTCTCATGCATAGAGTCGTTATTACTAACCATTGGCATTAAATCTAATCTCTTTGCAATATCTTTTGTAATTGGGGTACATATTAGACCTCTTGCCTCTTTTGCCATAAAATTTACCATCTGAGGAGTAGAAAATGTTGCCGCATATACTAAATCTCCCTCATTTTCTCTATCTTCATCATCCATCATTATAACCATCTTGCCACGCTTTATATCTTCTATAGCTTCTTCTACTCTTTTAATAGCTTCGCTCATATGCTATTCCTTAAAAATTTTTTTAATGATTATATCTTATTTTATCCCAAATATTTAAATAAAATGAATAGTTTTAGATTTTAATTAAAAAATTAGAAAAATTTTATATAAAAACTCTTGACATTTATAATTTTTGGTGGTATAATTCCGTCCACATAAAGAGCTTACTTCATTAGTTGGGGTATCGCCAAGTGGTAAGGCAACTGGTTTTGGTCCAGTCATTCGGGGGTTCGAGTCCCTCTACCCCATCCACTTTATTTTTCAATCGCGGGATAGAGCAGCCTGGTAGCTCGTCGGGCTCATAACCCGAAGGTCGGGGGTTCAAATCCCTCTCCCGCAACCAATTCAAATCCCCTAAATCAGGCACTTTGCAAGAGATTAAGAAAAAATCAAGATTTATATTTTTTGTTCAAGTGTAACCTATGTTTAACCTTTTTTTAGTTTTTATTTTAAGATATTGTAAGCCCAATTAATTTTTTGAAAAATTTTTGTATATCTCTCTTTTTCTATAAGTGCTAAATCAGGATGATATATTTTTGCTAAAAGTCTATAAGCTTTTTTTATCTCTTCTTTAGTTGCAGTAGTGTGGATATCTAAAATTATATATGGATCTGTAGAATCCCATCTTGAATTTTCTTTACTCTCTTCTTTAGATTTTTTACTATATTCTGTTTTTTGATAATTATTTTGATTTTGTTGTTTATCTCTTTTATTTTTTGATTTATTTTGATATTGTTTATCTGCTTTTGCTTGTTCTTTTTCCCACTCTGCTTTTTGTTGTTTTTTAAACTCTTCATAGTTATAGTTTTCATCTGTTTGTTTATTTGTCTTATCTTTTTGTTGAGTTTTTATAAAATAAATAAGTTCAACTATTTTTTTATAACACCAAATTAAAGGAGCAGTTAAAAATAAAAAATACTCTACTGTTTTGTCATATAAATATAGTGTTCTGTATTTTATTATTAAATATGTTAAGCTAGGAATTTCAAGATGTGGTATTAGTAATCCTAAACCTCCATATAAATCAAAACTATACAATATTGAATTTTTTGCTGACACTTGCCAAAGTACCCATGCACCAAAAAAAAATAAACACACTCTTATGATATAAGCTTTAAACCATTTTGATATAAAGTAAAAAAAGAAAAAAACTACTAATCCATTAAGAGAGATATATATTATGTTATCTATATTAACTTGAGCTATTTCAGTACTTAAAACTTTTATTATATTTTCAACTCTAAAAAATATTGGTGCTAAAAATTCTTGCATTAATCTACACCTACATCAATATTAATATATTTTATCTCTACATGCTCTTTTAAAGCATCTATTTTTAGTGGCTTCATATTAGTATAGCTATTAAGGATAAAATCCTTATAATAGGGCTTTACAGTCATTTTTAAAGGTAATTTGTTACCATATATAAGTAACACTTCATTATCTTTCATTGTTCTTATCTCTGCATTGCTTAAAATTGGTTCTTTAACATGATGTACTTTTCCCTCTTCATCTAGCATATTTACATACT
>CAZCOI010000175.1:0-2844 GCA_964500335.1 uncultured Nitratifractor sp. | reverse complement strand
ATTTTAAAGATAAAAAGAGTTATACAGATAAATTTGATCTTAAATATAATAAACATTATGGATTAGAGATTGATTATACTAATCACACCTTAATAGATAGTTTATCTAAAAATGGATATGAAAATAAACTATATTTAAATGGAGTATATTTTAATGATGGTGATTATTTAAGATTACAAAGAAGAGATTATATTGGATATTTTAGAATAGGCTCTTATTACGAATCAAGAGCAAACTATTATATTAAAAATAACTATTTTTATACAGGTACTAGCTTTAGATATTTTAAATCAATTAATAATGTGAACAATGAAGATACAATCCAAATTCTGCCTGAATTTAATTTTCATTTACCATTTACAAATATAATTTCTAATAATATTTCATACGCAATTGATACTACGGTAACTAATTTTACAAGAGATGAAGGTTCTAAAGCTTTAAAATTTAAGTTTTCTGCACCAATACAGATGCACTACTCTTTGTTTAATGACTATTTAAGCTTAAATATAAGTGAAGAGCTAGAGGCTACTCATTATAAATTTAAAAATGTTGATTTAAATAGTGATAAATATACTTCAGTTGTTGCAAATCATAAAATAGAATTAATGAGTGAATTATCAAAAATTTATAATAGTGGTGTACATACAGCACTATTTAGTGTAATTTACTCAAAAAGTAATAAAATTAGTGAAAATTCAATGAAATATAGTGATATACCAGACGATTTGAAAAGAGATTTTGTTGATAGTATATCTTCTAATTCCAAAATAACTTTTAGAACTCACCAATATTGGAATGGTTTTAGCGGTTTAAAAATTGATTATCTTTTAGATTTAAATTATTATACAAAAGATAAAAAGTTTAAAGAGTATAAAAATGAATTAGGGATTAGTTATAAACACTTTGGTTTTTATACAAGCTATTCATATCTCTCTTTATTAGATGATACTAAAAAAGAGCTATATAGTAAAATTACTTATAATAAATCTAAATATGGATTAACTTTTGCATATTTATGGAGAAAAGTAAATTCAGATGTAACAGATAAAGATTTAACTTTTAGCGGTTATTATAGATATGATAGCTCACTATCTTTTAGAGCTAAAATAGATTATGATTTAAATGAAAAAAGTTTAAAAAATTGGGAGATAGGAAGTAATTTAAATAGAAAATGCTGGAGTGTAGATTTTGTATTTGGTCAAGATATAAGACCTGTAATTAAGAGTAATGGTAGTAGAGGTTCAATTAGTAATAACTATTTTGGAGTGCAATTTACAATTTTGCCATTTGGTTTATCTTATGGAACAGGAAGTTGATATAAAAAGAGCTCTTGAGATTTTAGAGCTTCCTCCTTTTATTACTAGGCAAGAGATAAAAAGAAGATATAAAGAACTTGTTAAAAAGTATCATCCAGATATTAATAAAGATTCTAAAAAGATAAATCAGATAGTTCAAGCATATAAAATCTTAAATGAGTATATAGAAAATTATCGATACTCTTTTGATGATGATGAAATCTCTAAACAACTGCCTAATCTTAATCATAATGAGAAGTTTAGATTTTAATTAAGCTCAATATATAAAGTAACTCCCCAAATAAAAGCTATAAAGATAAATGTTAATAATACAGCAAAAGAGCCTATATCTTTTGCCTCTTTTGCAAGCTGGTGAAAATCTTGTGTTACTAAATCTACAACTCTTTCTATTGCACTATTAAAAGCTTCTGCAATCAATATTAGCCATGTAGAAAAAAAGAGTATTAGCTTTGAAACTATTGAAATATTAATAAAGATTAAACTTAGTCCAATAATTGTAATTACTAAAAGTTGAGTTTTAAAAGATTTTTCACTTTTAATAACAGTAAAACCACCATCAATAGAGTATTTTATATTTTTTAATATATTAAATTTTGGTTTATTTGTCATTTTTTATTACTCCCACTCAATTGTTGCTGGTGGTTTAGAGCTAATATCGTAAACAACTCTATTAATACCTTCAACCTCGTTTATTATTCTTCTGCTTATATTCTCTAACACATCGTGCGGAATATGGGCAAATGTTGCCGTCATTCCATCTACACTCTCAACCATTCTAACACAAACCGTATTATCGTAAGTTCTATTATCGCCCATTACTCCAACAGAGCTTACATTTAAAAGCACCGTAAATGCTTGCCAAACCTTATTATAATATCCGGTTGCTCTTAACTCTTCTTGCATTATAGCGTCACTCTCTTTAACAAGACGCAAAGCCTCTTTATTAACTTCGCCCATTATTCTAATTGCAAGTCCGGGACCAGGGAATGGATGTCTTTCTATCATATGTTTTGGAAGTCCAAGCTCAAGCCCAAGTTTTCTAACTTCATCTTTAAAAATCTCTCTTAAAGGCTCTACAAGCTCAAAAGTCATCCAATCAGGAAGTCCGCCGACATTGTGATGCGATTTAATGGTTTTACTCGGTCCTTTAACCGAAACAGACTCAATTACATCGGTATATAGCGTTCCTTGAGCCAAAAAACTAACATCGGTATGTTTTTTTGCCTCTTTATCAAAAACTTCAATAAATTTTTCGCCTATTATTTTGCGTTTTTTTTCTGGATCTGTTACCCCTTTTAAAGCCTCTAAAAACTCATCTTGCGCATTAATCGTAATTAGCGGAATATCAAGCATTTTAAACATATCTTGGACCTGTTTGGCTTCGTTTTTTCTTAAAAGCCCGTGATCTACAAAAACGCAAATTAATTGCTCTTTAGGCAATGCTTCATGAAGTAGCGCTGCAACAACCGAGCTATCAACCCCGCCGCTTACTCCGCAAAGCACTTTTCCACTGCCAACTTGCTTT
>CAZCOI010000174.1:0-1958 GCA_964500335.1 uncultured Nitratifractor sp. | reverse complement strand
CTCTTTTTTAAAGCTATCGGTTGTTAAGATTGCATTTGCTAATTTATTAGAATTTTTTGCACTAAAATCTAGCTTTTTAAGACCATTAATTATTTTTTCTTTTGGCAATCTATAACCAATTACACCTGTTGAGCTCATTAGAGGATTTTTAATATCTAAATCTTTTGGCAAAGAGTCTAATATCTCTTTAATATCCTCAACCCCTTTTTGCCCTGTCATTGCATTTGCATTTTTTGCATTAATTAGCACAAAATTGCTCTCAAAAACCTCACCATAAGCTTTTGCGTGTTTTATTGGAGCGGCGCAAAATCTGTTTGTAGTAAAAACTGCTGTGCATAAAGATAGATTTTTGCTTCTAATAAAAGCCAAATCTCCTTGCTCTTTATTTGGGCGAAGTCCGCAATTTAGGGCATCGCTAAAGAAACTATCAAGATTATCCAATCCATTTTTTAAAGATAAAATCTCAAACATTAAAATACCTTTGATTTTTTAGGATAATTATACTATGTAAATGTAAAATAGGGGTTTTAAAAGAAGTTAATTAAAGAAAGAAGCGCCCAATTAAGCTTGAGCCGCCTTTTTTCTCATAGTTCTTAAAGTTGAAGCCGCAACTTTAATCTTTTTAGTAGTGCCATCTTCTAAAGTAACTCTTACAGTTCTTAGGTTTGGAAGCTGGCGCTTTTTTGTTTTGTTGTGTGCGTGCGATACATTATATCCAACTAATGGACCTTTACCAGTAACTTGACATCTTCTTGCCATGACATTGCCTTTTGTTTTATTTTCTGTTCTAATAAATAATCTTAGAAAAAGTTGTGCGATTTTACAAAAAATATGCTTAATTGTTCTTTAAATAGTGCTATTTTTAGCTAAAATTGAGCCTATGAAAAAGTTTGAGAATAGCAATTTGCTAACAATTAGCTCTTATTTGCAAGAGCAGTTAAAAAAAGATAGCAAAGCAACAATCATAGTGCCAAATCCAGATATATATAAAGATGCAATTACTCTTAAAGCTTGGGTTAATTTAGCAGAGCTTTTAATGTGTAAACTATTGGTTCCAAAAGTGCAAGATAACACAATAGAGCTTACCTTTAAAAAGCTTAAAACATCAAACTCTTTTCATACCCAAAAGGTTGAAAATATCAAAGAGAAATATGGCACCAATTCGCTATTTTTTACAATAGACAAACTAAAAGAGCCAACCTTTAGCCTAATATACAAACTTGCTTTAGAGCTTGTTGATATTGCAAATAAAAAGCATATTTTAAATCTTGGAATAAATCGTGGAGATGAGTTTGAATTTATCAAAAAAATCCTTCCACAAAGCACTATAAAAAAGCAAAATTATTATGGAATTGACCATAGTAAAAGTGCAATAGAGTATGCTAAAGAGTCTTTAAGTGATGATAATTTTTACTTTTTTGAACACGATATTAATAGATTATTTGATTTAAATTTGCCAAAGATGGATTTAATAATATCTATTGGCACGCTTCAAAGCCCAAAAATCAACTATAAACCCTTTTTAATGGAGCTTGTGCAAAAGCAGTTAAGCCAAAATGGAGCTTTAATACTTGGCTTTCCAAATAGCAGATGGATTGATAATGAGCTAATTTATGGCGCAAAGGTAAAAAACTACTCTTTCTCTGAACTCTCTTTGCTCTTTAAAGATGTAATATTTGCAAAAAAATATCTACAACAAAAGCAATTTAAAGTTACAATTACAGGCAAAGAGTATATATTTTTAATTGCTGTTAAAAAATAATTTACTTAGATACTTCGATACTTTCTAAGCATATTTATAAAATTGTGATATTTTTGTCACTTTTAATTGATAGAATAATTTTAAGAATATCAAAAGGAGGCAAAAGATGAAAAATGCTATTTTAAAAATATTTGCTGTTATATTAACAGGGTTTATAACCGTTGGATGTGGAGGTGGAGGAGGCTCTTCTAGCTCA
>CAZCOI010000173.1:0-3104 GCA_964500335.1 uncultured Nitratifractor sp. | reverse complement strand
TTTTCGTTATAAACGGAAGAACTACCCATAAAATAATGAAAATCCAAGCAAAAATTGTACCTAATGTATTCCAAACACCTACAGGAGGTAACTTACCTAAAATTGTTAATGCAATCATATCAATTACAAGTAACCAGAACCAACATCTAAATGGTCTTCTTCTATTTGCTGGAGCAACATTTGGGCTTCTATCTAAGAATGGCAACAAGAAGAAAATAACTTGTGCAAAACCAAATGCGATTAGACCAGCATCTTTACTAAATGGTCTTAAAATCTCATAGCTCCATAAGAAATACCACTCAGGATAAATATGAGCTGGGGTTTTAAGTGGATCTGCTGGATCAAAGTTTACTGGATCCATAGCAAATTCAAAGTGATAGAATACTAAATAGAAGAAGAAGATAAAATAAATTCCCATTACAAATACATCTTTACTTAAGAACACTGGATTAAATGGAATAACTTTAGACTCTTTTCTTTGACCTGCTTTCCATTTTTCAGCCTCAGCTTCAAAATCTATCTCTTCGCCATCTTTATTATTAACATGTGGTATTCTTAAAGTACCAAAGTGGAAAACAATTAACGCAATAATAATTAGTGGCATTAATAGCACATGAAGCATAAAGAATCTTCCAAGGAATGCTTGACCTGGAACATAATCTCCTCTAATCCACTCAACTAAGCCATTAAGTTCAAGTGAACCTAGACTAAATAGGTTTGTAATAACCATACCTGCCCAGTAACTCATTTGTCCCCAAGGAAGCATATATCCAGAGAATGCTTCAGCAGAAAAGCTAACAAATAAAAGCATTCCTGATATCCAGATTAGTTCTCTTCCTTTTTTATATGAGCCATAATATATACCAGTTAGCATATGAATGTAAATTATTAAGAAAACTACAGAAGCCGCAACTCCATGTATATGTCTCCAAAGCCATCCAAAGCCAACTTCGCTCATAATAGTGTAGTTTACACTATCAAATGCTTGCTTTGTATCTGGTAAATAATACATAAGTAGGAAAATACCACTAATTAATAGCAAGCCAAAAGTAGCCGCTAAAACCATACCCATTGCCCATAAGAAGTTAATATTCTTTGGAATCCAATATTCTGTTGAAAGAACTCTTTTAAGTGTATCTACTGCTAATCTCTCGTTCATCCATTTATTAGAGAACGGCTTAGCATTAGGATCAAAATGTGCCATATATACCTCCTCCTTACGCTACTAAGCCAGCAGCTTTCATTTTTTTATAATCTGGTCCTTCTTCTCCAAGAACAACTTTTTTACCATCTACTTTAAATGGTGGAATTACTAGTGGACTTGGAGGTGGTGATTTAAGTACTTCTCCTGCGGCATCAAACTGCCCACCGTGACATGCACAAATAAATTTGTTTTGATCTGGGAAGTATGAAGGAATACAACCAAGGTGTGTACATAGACCAATTGCAATAAAGAATTTTTCTCCACCTACTGTAATTAGACGCTTATCTTTATAAGCTTTATCTTTTTTAGATACCTTTAGTACGAAGATTGGTTTACCTCTCCACATCTCTGTATATAATACATTCTCTTCAGCACTACTTACATCTATTGTAGTGAAACCAGCGGCTTTTACACTTGGTAATGGATCCCAAGTTCTTTTAGCTGCGTATAGAGCACCAAGAGCTCCTAACCCAGTAAAAGCACCAAGAGCCATTCCCATGAAGTCTCTTCTATCTGCCATATAGCATCCTTTCTTGTTAGATTAATTAACAATTTATTATAAGATTAGTTTTATTAAAGGGGGGTTTTGTAGAAAATAATAAGATAGAATGTCAAGTTGGTGTGTGAAGTTATTTCACATATTAGATTTTATTATGTCTACCAATTTGTTATTTATATTATTAATTTTTTTATTAGATAATTTTTTATTATTAGTAATATTTATATTATTAGCTACTTTTATCTCTAAATAATCTAATAAATTGGCTTCATTTTTAGTTAAGCTATTGATTGATAAAAACTCCACATTAGCGCCATTTGCTTTTGCTTCTATAGCAGTTTGCAAAGAAGAAGTAATGATATTTTGGTATTGAATTAAAATTTTATAGTACTCTTCGCTATCTATTATTTTATTAAAAATTTCTAATAATTTATCTTCATATTTAACAAAAAAATATATACCCCAATAGAGATCTAAATTTTTATTCTTAAAGATTTCTGAATTTTTTAATATAGTTTTATTATAGTCTGAGTCGCCAAAAATATATATGTTATTTTTATCTCTATTATTAACTTTTAAGTTAGAAAATATAAACTCTTTATCTAAAAATGTGTTAATTATTGTAGCACCATCAAATTTAACTTTATTAAAAGAGCTATTAATGTAGATAACTTTTTTAAAATAGTTTGGATAGTTTAAAACTTTACCTTCTAAATTTTCATTTGAATCAATCAAAACTATATCTTCATTTGATGCAACAGCATCTATATCTTTAATAGTCTCAATTGTTGTAGCTAGTGGATAACCCCACTCTTTAAGTAGAAGCTGAGCTCTATATTCGTTTATTAAAATCTCAGCATCAATATGATGCTCTTTTAAAGTGGCATAAATTGAAGCTACTCTTCTTAAACTATCTAAATTCTCTTTGTGGTTTGTATATGCATATAGGTAAATCACACTTTTTCCTTTTGTCTCATTTTAATATATATATGCAAAATTTCAATTGCCGCTGGTGTAATGCCGCTAATTAAAGATGCACTATGTAAAGTTGGGGGATTTGCTTTTTGTAGCTTTTCTACTACTTCATTACTTAGCCCTTGTACTTTTGTAAAGTCAAAATTTTGAGGTATTTTAACTTTTAGCATATCATGCATCTTTTTAATTTGCTCTTTTTGTTTTTGAATATATCGGTAATATTTAGCCTCTATTAAAATTTGCTCAAGCGCTTCATTGCTATATTTAGAAAAGTTTGGAACAATTTTTATAAGTTTTTGAATATTTGGCTCTTTAATTCTTGCAATTACATCTATTAGAGCTGTTTTATCATTTATTTTTGTCTCTCCAAGTTCATTTAAAAGTGTACTAAACTCTTTAGTTGGAGTTGCAAAATTATTTTTTAAA
>CAZCOI010000172.1:0-13357 GCA_964500335.1 uncultured Nitratifractor sp. | reverse complement strand
TATTACAAATAGGTCTTATGCTTAAGATAACTATTTATTCATGGAACATTATAGCGTAAATTGCTAAAAAATATGGATTAACAGGACATAAAAAATGTACTGTTAATAATGGATTTTTAATAACAAAGTGTCATATTTTTTGCAATTTTCCATAAAATGGAATAAAATTTTAAATGGCAAAATGTCTTGTTAATTGATTTAAATTTATTATTTGGACATAAGTGTCTGTTAATTGTTTAATATTGGCATTAACAGACATTTTTGTCTTGTTAATTTTAAAGGGTGATTATGCACAAAAAGAAGTTATTAGATATTTAGAGATAAGATAAGGTTTAAACATTATAGTTTATTGACTGAGCGAACATATATTTATTGGATAAAATATTATATATTGTTTCATAACAAAAAGCATCCAGAGTTAAGAGTTCAGAGTTAAGAGTTAAGGGGGTGAGGAGATGAGCTTAGTGCTTAGTTCTTAGCTCTTAATGCTTAATGCTTTAGGGATGGGTGGTTATTTAAAAATTTTGAGTTCTAAATTGCCTTTAGTATCTTCTGCAATAAAGCTATTATATTTTAACCAATCGCCACAATTTACATAGATAGGGTTAGATTGTTGAATCTGAGGATGGTGCAAGTGTCCGCATATTATTGCATTGCAGTTGTTTTTTTTAGCCTGGTTTATCATATATTTTGTAAAGGAATTATACAAAATATCTCTAATAAATGGTTTTATTTTATAGTAAATTCCTTTTTTACTAGCAAGTTTTGCCTTTTTGTCTTTATTTTTGAATAGAAATTTTTTTAGTGTATATAGTGAATATTTTAAAGTTCTATTAAAAATATCTTTATTATGAAAACTATCTCCATGTTCTATAAAAATTTTATATTTAATCCCATTATAGATATGGCTATCATAGAGTTTTTTATCTTTATAGTAGTGATTTAAAAGCTTCTTTATATTAGGATTTTCTTTTTCGTGATTACCCAAAAAGTAGTAAACTTCACACTCTTTATTTTTAATAATTTTAAAAAAATCGTCTAATATAGGCTCTGGATTATCACAAACTACATCTATTAAATCGCCAATTAAGAAGAGTTTTTTACACTTAATATCTTCTAAAAACTCTAAAAAAAACTTTCCATTTTTACTAGAGCCTAAGTGTGCATCAGATACAAAAATAGCTTCGTACATACTATTTTAGTACCCATGCACATTTTATATCATCTTCTAAAACTTCTATTTTTGTAATGATAGAGTCTTTGTTTGTTTTAATTCTTAACTCACAATATGGGAATGAATCCCAAGTTAATGCATCTATTAAAGGGGCTCCTCTATCGCTTCTCCAGTAGTTTATATAGCCTCCATCGCTACTTTTTTCTCTAGCATAGCAGTATCCATTGTCTATTTCAAATCTAGTTAATGATTTATTTAAATAGAAGCTTTTTGTTACCTCTTTTGGCTTTGGGTTATATTGTAAACAGCCGTTAAGAGTAAGTGTTATAAAAATAAATATAAGTAGAGTTTTTATTTTAACTTTCATAATAAACCTTTAAAATACATAATTTATATCATCGTGCTCATTAAAAGCTTTATATAATTTATCTCTCTCTTCTTGGCTATCTACAATACACTCTGCACTATAGCTACTAAATTTTCCATTTTTTGAGAGATTGCTAAATTTGCAACTATGCTCTTTATTGCCAAAAATCTCTTTTATTGCTTTTTGAATTTTATCTTTATCTTTTCCAATTATTTTAAAACCCCATTTGGTTGGATATATAATTTTAGGTTTCTTTTTTGTATTTTTGTCTAAAATCATATCTACTCCTTATCTTTTAAAATCTCCGCTTTTTCCTCCACTTTTTGCCTCTAGCTGAATAGGGCCTATTACCATACCCTTATCAATTGCCTTTAGCATATCATAAATTGTTAATAATCCAATACTTACAGCACTTAGCGCTTCCATCTCTACGCCTGTTTTTCCAACTAATTTTGCTGTAGCTATTAGTTTAAAACCTGGAAGCTCTGGAAGCTCTACAACATCTATTTTAACAGAAGTTAGCATCAAAGGATGACACATAGGTATCAAATCGCTAGTTTTTTTTGCACCATTTATCGCGGCAATTACTGCTGTTTGAAGTACAGGACCCTTTTTTGTTTTATTGTTAATTACTGCTGTATATGCCTCTTGTGTAACTTTTATAACTCCACTTGCTGTTGCTACTCTTTGGGTATCTTCTTTATTTGATACATCAACCATTTTTGGTCTATCATTTTCATCTATATGTGTCAAATTCATAACATTTCCTTTAAATAAACAATCTATTTATGCTAAAAATATGTAACTTAGCTGTTCTATATAACTCAGATTATTAAAAAGATTTAAAAATTAGATTAAATTATACCTTTATTTAAGTAAATTAGTACTAAAATATTCTAGTATAGAATTAAGTTATATTGTTTATAACTTTTTCTTATAGGATAATAACTATTTATTATCTTTTAGTATCAAATTATACACACAAAAGGATTAAAATGGCTAAAGTTAGCAAAAAAGAGTATCTAAAAGGGTGGATACCTTATAGAATTAAGAGATATTGGGCATATGTAATTGCTACAATTGTTGCTCTTGTTCTTCCATGGATAAAGATTAATGATAATCACTTTTTTTTATTAAATTTTGATAAAAAACAGCTTCATTTCCTATTTACTAGATTTGATATGCAAGAGCTTTATATTATGCCATTTATGCTTATGCTTCTATTTTTAGGTATCTTTGCACTTACTGCTTTTGCAGGGCGCGCATGGTGTGGATGGGCTTGTCCGCAAACTATTTTTAGAGTTATTTATAGAGACTTAATTGAAACTAAGATTTTAAAGCTTAGAAAAAGTATTAAAAATAAGCAAAAAGAGCCAGATTATAGTAAACATAGAGGTAAGCAAATTGTTGCTATTCTTATTTGGTCAGTGCTTGCATTTATAGCGGCGGCTGATTTTATGTGGTATTTTGTGCCGCCTGAAACTTTCTTTAAATATCTGCAAAACCCGGGCGATCATATGGTAATGATTGGGTTTGTTATTGGGGTTGCACTATTCTTAATTGCTGATATTGTATTTATTAAAGAGAATTTTTGTATCTATATTTGTCCATATAGCCGTGTACAATCGGTGTTATTTGATGAAGATACAATTATGGCAGTTTATGACCCAATTAGAGGTGGTAAAATTTATGAGGGGCATGGTCAAGATAAGCATAAGGTTGTTCACTCTCATAAAGAGCTATTAGAAAGAGACCCAAATGCTGAGTGTACAGCTTGTGAAAGCTGTGTGAGAGTTTGTCCAACACATATTGATATTAGAAAAGGTTTACAACTTGAGTGTATTAACTGTTTAGAGTGTGTTGATGCATGTACAGTTGTTATGGGTAATCTTGGAAAACCTAGCCTTGTTCAGTGGTCAAGCGAAAGAGAGACAGAAAAGCATGCAGGTAAAACAAGATATTTTAGACCAAAAATTCTTGGTTATGTTGGAGTATTAACTGCTGTTTTAATTGCTATGTTTGTTATGGGTAGTAAAAAAGAGAATATGCTCTTAAATATCAATAAAGATACAAGACTTTATAAAATATTACCAGATGGTAGAGTTGAAAATAGTTATTTAGGACTATTCCAAAATACTGATGTAAAAGATCATACATACTACTTTAGTGTAGATAATAAAGATATTGAGATAGTTAGACCAAAAGAGCCATTTAAGATTAAAGCTAGAAATAAAAGAAAAAAAGCAATCTTATTAAGAGCTAAAAAACCTCTTGTAAAAGATGCTAAAGAGGATACTTCAATTCCAATTGTAATTAATGCATATGCTGTTGATGATAAGAAAAATATTAGTATCTACAGAAAAGCTGTATTTATATATCCTGCAAAAAGACATATAGAAGAGAAGATAAAGAAAAAATAGTTTTTCTCTTCTTTCTCTCCTCTAATTGTTACTAAAATTCTCAAAAAATCTTTATAAAATAGAATAATGATAAAAAATTTTTATCTCTTTTTAAATAAGACAAATTTTATCCTATTTAGATATACTTCTACTACAGCTCTGAATAGTGGAGCAAAATAATTTTTAAGGAAATAAAAATGGCAACAGTAACATTTAAAAACGATACAGTATGTAATTTAGAAGGAAATGAGATTAATGTTGGAGATAAAGCTCCTGAAGTAACAGTAGTAAATTGTGACCCAATGCTTCAAGATGAAAAAATTGGAGGTGAAGGGAAAGTTCAGCTTGTAGTTGCTGTACCATCTCTTGATACTCCAGTTTGTGATGCTGAGACTAGAAAGTTTAATCAAGAGGCTGTAAATATTGAAGGTGTTGAAGTGATTACAGTTTCTATGGATTTACCATTTGCGGCGGCAAGATGGTGCGGTGCGGCTGGAATTGATAATATTAAAGTTTGTTCAGATTTTAGAAATAAAGATTTTGGTAAAGCATATGGCGTACTATTAGCAGATGGTCCTTTAGCTGGAATTTTAGCAAGAGTTATTTTTGTAATTGGTAAAGATGGAAAAGTAACTTATAAGCAAGTTGTTCCAGAAATTACACAAGAGCCTAACTACGAAGAGGCAATTGAAGCGGCAAAAAGTGCGGCTAAGGCTTAATAAACTATTATAGAGGGAGACTCCCTCTATCTATTCTTTTATCTCTTTTTGGTAAAATAGCTCTAACAAATCAAAATATATCAAAAAAGGTTTACATATGAAAAGAAGATTTCTATTATTATCTTTTATCTCTTTTGTAGTGTTGTTTTTTGCAGGTTGTGGACCAAAAGTGCCAACGGGAATTACGGGAGGTTATTACACAAGCCAAGATTGCAAAAATAAACCAGATGCAATATTTACACCTCAAAAGGCTGTAGATAAAATTGTAGTAGTTAAGAGCGAAAGAAAGATGTATCTATATAAAAATGGCAAAGTTGTAGAGAGTTTTCCAGTATCTCTTGGTAAAAATGACCATTTAGGCAATAAGGTAAAAAGAGGAGATAAAAGAACCCCGGTAGGAAGATATACAATATTAAATAAAAGATGCCACCCTATTAAATATAGAGCAATGACTATATCTTATCCAAATCAGCAAGATGTAGCAAGAGCCGCAAGACTTGGTGTTGATCCGGGAAGTTTAATTACAATTCATGGTCAGCCTCATTGGAATGCTGATGGACATGGAGATAGCTATACTTTAGCACACGATTGGACAGATGGATGTATAGCATTAACTAATAGAGATTTAGATAAGCTTTGGGGCAGAGTAAGAGTAGGAACAGTAATAGAAATTAAAAACTAATGCCAAAAGAATATACTCCAAAGCAGATAGAAAAATATAAAAGACAAAAGTATATTAGTGCACTAAATAAGTGCACAAAGAATCTATTTAAACTATTTAGAGATGACTCTACAACTTATGATATATTTAAAGCTAAATTTAAATTATTAAAAGAGGAGCTAGATAACCATAGTGATATTAGATTAAATAGCGAACATTCAAAAAAGAGCAAAGAGTATATTGAAAATCTCTACAAAAATACCATAAAAAATGTAAACTTTACACATCAAGATTTTTTAGATATTAAAAGTAGTGAGCTAACAAAGCTAAATAGGCTACAGAAGTTAAAAAATAGAACTAAGTATTCTAAGGAAAAATATAAAGATAGATATATAGAAAATTAATTTTTTCATATACATTTGACACTTTTTTATGATATAATAGCTGAGCAAATTTTAACCTAAGTTATAAAAGTACTATTTTCAAAATGAAATTTAATATCTAATTTTATTTTGAAGATATTAAGAGTTTGGTACTTAATTGCTAACTTAGGAGGAGTAAAAGGGAAGGTTTAATGAAAAGATTGATGTTATTGCTTTTAACAACTCTTCTATATAGCGATTTTACCCTAACATATAGAATAAATAATAAAATTATACAAACAACTTACTATAAAGATAACAACCATACATTAGTAAAATTTAGAGAGAATAATAAAACACTTCAAGAGTTAATTATCTTAAATAATAAAAAATATGTAAGATTTGAAGAGAATGGCAAAGAGAAAGTATATGAGATGCCTAAAAGCAGTGAGCCAAAAGATATAAACTATACTAAAAAGGTAGATTATCAAATTGTAGAAGTTCAAGAGAATGGCGGGTATGATTTTAAAACTCAAAAGTGGCTTATTAAAAGAGGTGATAAAAATGAGACTGTAATAGTAAGCAATGATAAAAAGATATATCCAAAAGTTCAAAAATTGGTATATTCGCTAAGAAGATTACTTCCAAAGGGTATTGAGTCTCAAGCTACAATTTTTGATATGGGTAGAGGTTTTGCCTTGATAAAATCGGACAATATTGAACTATTATCGCATAATGAAGAGACGATTGATTCATCTAAGTTTGCGATAAAAGAGGTTAGCGGAAAGTTAGAGAATATTGCTCAAGATATTCAAAGATGCTCTATGCATATATGTTGTGGTAAAACAAAAAAAATATCTCCTTCAAAAGAGTTAATAAAATATATAAATAGTGACAAAAAAGAGTGGAAATTGCTAAATATTGCTAGCTGTAATGAAAATAGTCCTCTTTTAGAGAATGCAATTGTTACGGATAGTAGCAACTATATTGTTATAGATTTAAATAAAGATGGCATTGGCAAAATTGATAATCTAAAAAAAGAGGGTGTACCAATAAATAATATTAAAGAGCAAAAGATAGAAGGATATAGTATAAAATATACCTATATTCCAGAGATAGATACAACAGTAGGCGATATAAAACTACCTAATAAAACTATATCTATCTACTCAAAAGGCGATATTAATATAATAGATTTTATAAAGCATAATTTTGAGTTAAGAGTGGCACAAAACTATACTTTTAGTAACTAGCTTTGTGCAAACTCAATAACCCAATATATCTTATTGTAGCCTCTATATGCAGAGATTCCAATATTATTAAATCTTGGATTTAGCAATATTGCTCTATGTCTTGCTGATTTTTGAAAATTATCCATTGCATGAATAAAATGAAAATATACATCTTTATTGCCTACAATATTATCTTTTGTGTAGGTTACAACCTCTCCAGCTATTAATCCACCTCTTATAGGGTAACCAAATCTCATTATTCTTTCATAAAAGTTGCTACCTCTGCCATTAGATTTTCTTGCTAAATCTGTTGCTCTGCCTGAACCGATATGCCCTAAAAAGTTATTTGTAGCCATATCGCCAGCATGTGCAGATGCCGCATTTTCTAAAGAGTAAGCCCAATTTAGATTGTATTGACCTCTTAAACTATTTATATAGCTTAACATCTTCTCTCTATATGGGCTTATATCGATACTATTTACACCATAATTTACAAAATTTGCTCTTTTTGAATATACTAGTGTTGGTCTAACGCTTTGGCTATCTCTATCTAACTCTCTTAAGCTTCTTGAAACTTTTGGAGTGTAGATACCTCTTCTTGCATATGGGTCATATACATTACTTTTTACACCTCTTTTTACAACTACTCGTGTTGGATATCTATAAGCCGCTGGTACAGCTTTATATGCTTTTTTGTTTGCTTTTTGGTAGTGCGGTTTTATTTTTTTGCTATTTTGACATCCGCTCATTACAAAAAGCGCTAAAATTAGTGTTAAATATATTTTGAATTTATAACTAAACATAAAACTCTCCTTACAATGACAATAAAATATTATCATTATATGAAGATAACTAATGATTTAATTGCATTTTGTCATATAATCATTAAAATATTTAACTATATTTTATTTTTTATTTAAAAAAATGACATCTTGATAATCTTGAGGAGTATTTAAATTTTTAAATTCATCTAAATTATTAAACTTAACTTCATAGTAATTTAAACTCTTAATAAGGCTCATTAGTTTATAGTTGTTACATCTATATTGCTCTATTGCTCTATTTAAAAGACTCTGCTTATAAATTGCAACTGTTGGCTCAATTCCATTTAGAGATTTTGCAATATATATATCATAACCTTTATTATTTGTATAGCTATCAACTAG
Organism: uncultured Nitratifractor sp.; assembly: GCA_964500335.1. Taxonomy (GTDB): domain Bacteria; phylum Campylobacterota; class Campylobacteria; order Campylobacterales; family Sulfurovaceae; genus JAADEQ01. The sequence goes on along the minus strand of CAZCOI010000172.1, from coordinate 5,277 downwards.
CTTTTTAATTGTATCTTTTGAGATTAAAGGCATATCAACAGAGATTAAAAAAATATCTCCTTTTGTAAATTCGAGTGCTGATATAATTGCATTTAAAGGATTTGAATTTTGATATTTATCATAGATTAAATTGGCTTTAAAATCAAATTTGTTCTCTTTTGTGCTTATATAAACATTATCAAAAATCTCTTGTAGCTTTCTGTATTGATATTCTGCTAAAGATGAATACTCTTTAAATGGAAGCAGTGCTTTATCTACTCCCATTCTACTGCTTTTACCTCCGGCTAATATAACACCACTAAGCGACATACTCTCTTCTTTTTTTATGGATTATTAATAAAAGTGCTGATAACAAAGCAATAAAAGCCTCAAAAACAAAAAGCCCACTTGGAGATATTTTATATATTATTCCAGATACAATTGCTCCTACTGCTCCACCAAGCCCAAAGCTAATTCCTAAAAAAAATTGCTGAGCTAATCTCTTTTGAGAATATAATCTATATACATATGCAATTGCGGCTGTATAGTAGAGAGCAAAACTTAATGCGTGAGTTGCTTGAGAAAATATAATTACCATTAAATTACTAGGAAAAAATGCAACTAAAAGCCACCTTATAGCTCCACTTAATGTAGAGATTACTAATAGAGTTAAAAGATTAAATTTTGCTAGTAGTGCTCCTTGAAAAATCAGCATTACTATCTCGCATACTACTCCAAATATCCATAAATAACTAACTATATCTAAATCTATTCCATTGCTAGTTTCATATATTGTAAAAAAGTTATAAAAACCACCAAAACTAAATTGAAATAAAAATATACTTATCCAAAATGCCCAATATTTAGATAATTTAAGTGGTTTTGACTCTTTGATATTATCTTTTATGTTATCTTTATCAAATTTTGCTAAAACAAAGCCTGTTAGCATAGTAAAAAGTGCCATAGCCAATAGGAAGCTAAGCGCCATTATATAGCCATTTAAAATATTTCCTAAAATAAAAGCTACAAGAGAAAAGCCTACAGACCCCCAAAGCCTTATTTTTCCATATCTCTCTTTGCCAATTTGCTCAATTGCAATTGTCTCTACAAAAGGCAAAGCGGTTCCCATAGCACCACCATAAATTAGACTAACAAATAGCAATAACCAAAAATTTTTGATTGTTAAAAAAAAGATTATTGTAATAATAAAAGTTGCAATTAATGATATAAAAAATATAATATGTGTAAGTTTTATCCATCTTCTAAAGATAAATGGCAATAAAAATCTCATTAATGGTGCACTTGTATAGATTGCACCAATCTCTACAGAGCTATATCCAATATCTTTTAAAACTTTTGGCATAAATATAACATATACACCAACCATAGCAAAATAAAAAAGATAAAATAGCCCAAGAGCTAAGGCTATATTTTTAAAAGGATTAATTTTTAGCTTTATCATAAACTAAAGCAGTTCCTGTAATTAAGTCGTGTAAATTTCTTCCATCTTTTCTAAAAAATAGAGTTATCCAGCCAAAAAGTATAAATGTAATTTTAGATAATAGTTGTCTTAAAATTATTGTAGTTGCTGGAGGTTTTTGAGATGTTGGCATAAATATTAACTTTAAACTGTAAGCTCTCATTCCTGGTGTTTGTCCACTTTTTAATAAAAATGCTATCTCCAAAAGAGCAATAGAGCTTAAAACATATATCCATCCAAGCATTTTATGCTCTGCAAAACCTTCTCTACTTCCAAAGACAACATAAAAAACTATATATAATACTGGCATCCAAAGCATAAAACTATCTGTTAAAATAGCCTTAAAGACATCGCCTCTTCTTGCAAAATTATAGTTTGATTTTTTTGCTTTTTTGTTATCTTTTGGCTCTTTTATTTTACCTTGTTTTAAATCTCTAAATCTTCTTTTTGCCATTAGTGTTGTGCTCCTAAACTCATACTAAATATAGGCAATAGCATAGCAAGAACGATTGTTCCAACAATTGCGCCAATAAATAGCATCATAAATGGCTCCATTAAACTTAATAAAACCTTTATTCTATCTTGATTCTCTTCGTTATATAGTTTTGCCATACTTTTAAGTACTGAAGCAACACTACTGCTCTCTTCTCCAAGAGCTAAAGATTGCATAAAGTTTCTTTTTATTTTAGTCCCTTTTGTTCTATAAAGAGCAACAGATAGCTTATTTCCTTCTATTACTTTAGCAGAAGCTTTATCAAAAAGCTCTCTTAAGGCTTTGTTGTTAAATGTAGTAGAGGCTAATTGTACTGCTTGGGCATAAGAGACGCCAGAATCTAACATTAAAGCTAAAATATAGCTAAATCTGCCAAGCTCATAATTTTGTATAATATTACCAACTATAGGAATTTTAAGTAGTATAGAATCTATTAATTTTCTAAATGATGAGATTTTTGCATAGCTTAACTGAAATAGCGCTACAAAAGCTATTAGTGCTAGCAAAATGTATAGCCAGTAGTTTATAAAAAAGTCGCTAAGTCCTAAAATAAACTGTGTAATCCAAGGAAGCTTTTGTCCTGTATCTTCAAAAATCTGAGTAATTTTAGGTACAACAAATGTAATTAGAAAAGCACTCATTCCAATAGCTACCAAAAAGATAAAACTAGGATAAATCATAGCATTTGTAGCTTGCTTTTTAACTTCACCCTGAGAGCTAAAAAACTCTCCCATTGTAGATAAAACATCGCTCATCTTTCCGCTTTGTCCAGATACATTAATGCTTTGCAAAAAGAAGTCTGGAAGCTCAAAAACTGATTGAGAGTTAAGCGCAACATAAAGCGATTTTCCCTCTTCTACCATCTTTTTTACCTCTTCTATAAAAGAGGCATATTTTTTCTCATTTTTATGTTGATTATGCATTAGTTTAAGAGCTGTTACTATTGTCATACCAGAGTCTAAGTAGCTTGCAAGCTCTTTAGAAAAGGCACTCATTAAAGTCCCCTTCATTGGGCGCTTTTTTAAGTTAGATAAAAGAGCGCCTCCGCTACCTCCTTCTTCTAAGCTTTGATAAAATATACCTTTAGATTTAAGTATTGACTTTGCTTCATTAAAGCTACCAGCAACAATAACACCTTTAACCTTTTTGCCCTCTTTGGTTAAGCCTTTATACTTATACTGCATTAATCTCGCTTTTTTAACCCTATTATAAGTTAATTTTGCTTTATTTTAGCAAAGTTGTCTCTATAATTTAGCTTTATATATAAATTTGTCTAATTATTGGGGGTATATAAGCAAATTGGCTATATAATTGCTTTATGAATAGTTATAATAAAATTTTGCAACAAGATGGCATTACTTCTGATGAGTTAATTAAGCTATTAGAGCTTAGAGAAAAAGGAGAGGTTGATTTTTTATTAGTAGATGTAAGAGAGGAGTTTGAATATAATAGTGCTCATATAGATGGAGTTGATATCTTAGCACCTACATCCTCTTTTAGAAGCTGGATAGGTGAGTTTATTCAAAAGTATAAAAATAAGAGTATAATTTTTACTTGCAGAACCGATAATCGCTCTGGACAGGTTTGTAATATATTAAGAAAATATGGTATTAATGCAATTAACCATCTAGGAGGAATAGTAAGTTATAGAGGGAAAATTATAAAATAATGAATTGGTTAGCTCATATATTTTTATCAAAAAAATCGATAGATAATCAGCTTGGTAATCTTTTGGCAGACCCTCTTAAGCTAAAACCATTTAATGGCGCTTCAAAAGAGTTTAGAGATGGACTTAGACTCCATTTAATTATAGATACCTTTACAGATTCTCATCCAATTGTAAAAGATGCTAAAAATAGTTTAACAAAAAAAGGTTACTTAAAAGGTGTAGTTTTAGATATTATTTATGATTATTTTTTAAGTATATATTGGGATAACTACTGCAATATTCCAAGAGAAAAATTTTTAGAAGATTTTAGAAATGAGGCTTTAAGAGCAATTCCAAACTATCCTCAAAAGGCAATTGATGTTATTATGCAGGTTGTAATTAATAGAGTTCTTTTAAGTTATGCTTCATTAGATGGAGTAAATAGAGCGCTTTGTAGAATTGATAATAAACTTTCTTACAGAGTTAAAAATAAAGAGTGTGCAATAGATTATTTACCATTAATTAAAGAGGAGTTGCCATATTTGGAGCAAGGCTTTTTATACTTTTTTCCAGAATTAATGAAAGAGGTTAAAAATAGAAGCAATTTCTCTTTTGAGCACTGGATACTTTAGTTTTAAATGGTAAAATAATATCATGAAAGATAAAATTACAAAAATCCAAAAAGAGTTACAGCAAAACCCTAAATTTCAAGAACAGATGCAAAAATTAAAACCTCAAAAGTCGATTTGGGGATTTTTGGGAGTAATACTTTTTTTCTTTGTGCCTGAGATTTTAAATGACTTTTATAGCAAAGAGATAAATGCATGGATTGAAAATTATGCTCAAAATGCACCTAATCAAGATATGGCAAATAGCCTTATTTGGCTAAGCCATAAAGCATTTGACGGTGAGGTTAGCTATCTTAATATTGCATTAGGATGCCTCTTTTTATATTGGGTTTTTAAAAAATAGTTTATATTTAAGAAAATTAAAGTGTAATAGTTTAGTATATGTTGTTTTATTATGTTTTGTATTCAAAAAAGAGGTATTACTTTTTTATAGATGCTTTTACAGTAACTTTTTCTCCCGCAAAACCGTAATCTGTCATATGCAAAGAAGAGCTTTTTATTAATCCGAACGGAACTTCATTGCTAACGATAATATAGGCACCTGTTTGCACTTTTGTAATTTTAACGGCTTTTACGCTTTTTTTATTGTTAATATCATAAACAAATGTTTTAAGTTTAGGAATATTTTTGCATTGCAAAGGAATATTAATTTGTCCTAAAGTTAAAATAGTACTCCATTTTTTTCCTTGCATTCGCATAAAAAAATCGATTTGTGCTTTTGTTATATGCATCATTTGCCCATTTCCCATAGAAAGATAAATTTCATAAGGGTCAAGAGTTTTAAAACTTATAGAGTTTTTTGCAACTTTAAAACTTTTTTCAACCATTTTATACCAAATTTGTGCGGGTTTTTTATTTATAACAACCTCAATACCATATAATGTTTGATTGTTTTGAATTTTTTTACCAAGACTTACGACTTTAATTTCTTGATTATAAATAGCCCAAGCCCCTTTAGAGAGCGCAATAAAACTTTTTTCAACGATAGAATTTTGTAAATTGTAAAGCTTTTGCGCCGTTTCATAGCAATTTGATTTCGCCCAAACCG
>CAZCOI010000171.1:0-2940 GCA_964500335.1 uncultured Nitratifractor sp. | reverse complement strand
CGGGTCCGATTGTAATGAATTACTAAAAGTAGAAAAATATTACCTGTATGGGTCTCAATCCCCTTAAAAGCGGGTCCGATTGTAATACTATGATGCATAATGATGGACAACCATTCATAGAGTCTCAATCCCCTTAAAAGCGGGTCCGATTGTAATAGCAAATATATCCAAAATAAGGATATAAATTATAGAGACTTTTCTTAAAGAAAACTTAAGCAACAATAAGTTGTTAAATAACAAAATTTTACTCCCTAATTATGGGAAATAAAATTTTTAAGTTTTCTTAAACGAAACTTAAGTAAATAAGTGTTTAAGAAAACCAATATATTTGTTATTATATCAGTTTTTTGCTTTTAAAAAAATTAATTTTTAATAATATAGTTTTTAAGATTATTTCGATTTTTATATAAAAATTCAAAAATTTCATATGCAAGATATGGTGAAACCTCTTTTAAAGTTTGCATATTATAGATATGACCTTTTTCATTAATACCATAGCTAACTTTGTTATAAACTATTTTTGGATAAATATTATTTTTTAAATCATTTTTAAACTCTTGCCTTAATTTATTTACAAAATTGTAATAGGCTCTTTTTTTATTTTGATTTGTTAAAAGAGCTTTTATCTCTTTTAATTCGTTTAAAATCTCTTGTGCCCAAATTGGGGTAGGTGCATTATGAGAATAGTTAGGCTCTTCTTGCAAAAGTTTATCTATCATTTTATCTATATTCATTGTATTCCTTTATAAAATTTGTGTAGGATTACTTAAATCGATTGCATTGCCTAAAGCTATACCGAAATTTGATATTTTATATACTCTTAAATCGTCTTCTTGTTCGTTAATTACCTTTAAAAGTTTTTTTAAAATAATTTTAAGTTCCGGTTTTGTGTAGTTGTATAATATAAAAACCGAGTATTGAAAGCGCATTGCTTCTTTTTCTAATATTTTTGCAACTTTTTTTAAGCGTTTTTCGTTTGAGACATCGTAACTTATTATAAAATTATGTTCTCTCATTTTCTACCTTTGTTATTTTTGTTGTAATATTACCGTTAGCATCTATTAAAAAAATAGGAAATTTATTAGCAAGTAAAGCAAGTGAAGTTAAAGATATTTGAGTTTTGGCGCTTATAAAAATAGCACTTATGAATTTATAGGATATTATGTATCTATTTTTATTTTGATAAAGTAAAATATACTCTTTTTTTGCAATAAGTTTAGAGTAATTTTTTATAATTAAAGGTTTTTTATTCATTAATTTTCTCTTTAAGTTGAAATAGCAGTTGAGATAATTTCGTATTTTTATCTTCTAAAAATTGTTGCCATTTTTTATATAGTTTTTTTCGCCCCTCGTATCTTAAATATACACCTTTATTTTTAGTAAAATCTTGCAAAGTTAGCTCTTTGCTTTTAATGATATTTAAAAAAAAGTTGTTTATATCGGCTCTAAAGGCTTCTAATATATCGGAAGAGAGTGCATTATGGTCTCTAAAAGGTGAATGCAAAAAGCCTATATACGGCTCGAAACCAGCAGTAATAAGCTTTATTGTTAAATGGTTGTAAAATAGTGTGTAACCAAAAGATAGCAAAGCGTTTAAAGGGTCTTGAGGAGGGCGTTTGGTGCGTTTGTTGTTGTGCCAAAGTTTCGGTGCGTTTGCAAAAAAATTATCGAAATATAGTTTTGAAAAGCTTCCTTCTATGCCAAGAAGTTCTTCTAATGAGTTTGCATTGTCTATTTTATTTAAAATATCCGTATTTAATAAGATATTTAAAGATTTTAAATGTTCTAAATGGCTATTTATTTTTTGAGTTAATATAAATTTGGCTATATTTAGACGATTTTTATAATAGGCTTTATACTGAAGCAATTTAAATTGGCTATTTTTTGGTTTTGAGGGGGTAATTAGCGTTGCGTTTAATTTGTAATCAACCAAAATTATAGATATGTTTTGATTAGCAATTTTGTTAATATCTTTAGTTGTTAGTGTTAAGTTAGAAAAAATTAAATTAATTTCTATTAAATTAAAAGGAATTCTTCTACCATTTATATGTAGCGTATTTTCTTTTACTTTTAAAGTTGTATCTTTCGTATCTATTATTAGGGTTTTCATATAATTATTACTCCTGTGTTGCTATTAAAATATTTTCCTTTTCCAAAAATTAAGGGTTCGTTAGAGTATGGAATAATGTTTATTCTATCTACCTCTTTGTCTATAACCCTATTTAACTTTTCTATTAGTTCGTTTAACATTTTTTTATTTAAAGGTGCTTCGAGTGCACTTTTTTGTCCGCTTAAGGCGTATGAATAGACAATTTTTCTAACTTTGTTAAGGCGGTTGTTATCGGCTATGTCGTAACATATAAGATATTGTTTTAGTTTCATAAAATTATTATGATAAAATATTTCGACAAATTTTGACAAAAAAGAGTATTAAATGGTTTTATTAAATAGAGCTATAAAATTGCTTTTATATTTTCACGAACATAAAAATATGGAAATAGATAGCTATAACGAAGATTTACAACAAATATTAGATATTGGGCAACGCCAACTTGCAAGAGAGCTTGAAGTTTTAAGTCAAAATTTTAATAATATAGTGGCGTTTAAAAAAGGAAAAAAGATAGTTTATAAATTAGTAAAACCTATAGATATAATAAATGAGACATTTAAAAACAGTTTTGAGCTTGGATTTGTATTTGAGATGGCAAAAGAAGTAACGCCGGAACTTTTAGAAGAGTGGAATAAAATTAGCAAAGAAGAGGATAAACCGTATATTTTTTATAATTTGCCTTATGAAGATATTAAAAAACTTGAAAATAGCGAAGTTTTTCAAAAATTATTGCGTGCTATTAAAGAAAAAAGAGTTGTAAATATTGTTGCGGATGTTGAAGAGTTTAAAAATAGTAAACCTTTAAAAATTTTATTTAGTGAGGGTAATTG
>CAZCOI010000170.1:0-2291 GCA_964500335.1 uncultured Nitratifractor sp. | reverse complement strand
CTAAAAGCAGATATGCTACAAAAGAGCACAATTAAAAAAATATCTGCAATTTTAGCGCAACTAAACTATGAAGCCTCTCTTGCACTTAGAGATTTTAGCGTAAATGCCTGTACCGATATAACAGGCTTTGGACTTGCCGGACACGCAATAGAGATGGCAAATAATAAATTTAGCATAGAGTTTGAGTATGATAGTATTCCTATTTTAAGCGAAGCTTTAGAGTTTGCAAGTATGGGTATTATCCCGGAGGGCACTTACAATAATATGAGCTATTTAAAAGATAAAGTAGAGTATAAAAGAAGCTTTGATGAAGATATACTATTTTACGATGCACAAACTTCTGGTGGTTTGTTAATTTCAGTAGAAGAAAAAGATGCAAATGCTCTTGTTAATAGATTAAGAGATTTAGGCTATGAATATGCTCAAATTATAGCTGAGGTTAAAGAGTTTAGTGGTAAGTCTTTAATTTTAAAATAGTGGCGAGAGGGTGGAGGAATCGAACCTCCCTTCGAATGGTTCAACCATTCGAACACACGGGTTTGAAGCCCGGGGTGTCCACCAGGAACACATACCCTCCGTTAATTTTTGTAATTATATCTAACAAAGCTAAAAAGGCGGAGCTATTTTCTAATAAGCGGCTTTTAGCTTTAAAATATGCCAAATAAATATTATATATTAAAAAATAGTCGGCTGAATAGAGCTATTATCTACACCACCCTCTTCGTTTACTTTTATTAAAAACTCCCATAGTTTATTTGCCGCTTCATGATATTTTAAAGCGCTTACCGAATTTGGAGCAATTGCGGTAATTGGCATTCCTATATCGCCGCCTTCTCTAATTGCAATTTCAATGGGAATTTCGCTTAAGACTTGAGTCTCAAATTTATTGGCAACCTCATTTGCGGTTCCCTTACCGAAAATATTATACTCTTTGTTGTTATCCGGGCATATAAATCCGCTCATATTTTCTATAATTCCGGCAATCGGAATTTTTAAACTTTTAAACATATCCAAACTTCTTAAAGTATCATCAAGCGCAACTTTTTGAGGCGTCGTTACGCAAACTCCAGCAGTAACAGGCAAGTTTTGCGCAAGTGCAAGTTGTGCATCTCCGGTACCTGGTGGCATATCAAAAAGCAAAACGTCCAATTTATTCCAAATTATATCTTTTAGCATCTGTTCTATTGCTTGAGTAACCATTGCACCTTTCCAAATAAGAGAAGCGCCTTGAGCTATAATTGAACCAATTGACATAACTTGAACGTTATGAGCGATAATCGGCTTTATCTTATTACCCAAAAATACGGGTTGCACCCCTTCAATACCCATCATTCGAGGGATGTTCGGTCCATATACATCAGCATCTAAAAGCCCCACTCTTTTACCTTGTTGAGATAGAGCAATTGCTAAATTAACCGTTGTTGTAGATTTGCCAACACCACCTTTACCACTACTAACCATAACAAAATTTGCAATATTAGGCAATAAATTTTTACCGTTAGAGCTTGTCTCTTTTGGTGGTTTAGGCGTAGTTATAAAAAGTTCTATTTTTTTATCTGTTTTATTTTCCAATCTTTTTTGAATTTCTAAAGTTAATTGCTCTTTAATCTCTTTAGCAGAAGATGGAATATCTATAAAAATTTTAATACTATTGCTATCTTCTTGAATATCTTTTAAAAAATTAAACTCAACTATACTTTTGCTAAATCCGGGGTATATAACTTTATTTAAAGTATCTTTAACTAAACTAATATTTTGCATATTTATCCTTTAAAAACTTCTAAAGGATTTTACTATATTTTGTTTAAATTGAAAAAAGAAATAAGAAGAAGAGAGGTAAAACCTCTCTTTGTAGAAATTAGTGACTTTTTTGAACCACAATAATCATTTTTATATTAATTACAATAAATCTAATAAATTGCCAAATAACGCAAGTTCTTAATTTTCTTGCCCATTTACCTGGAATCATTGTTAAATTAAATTGCTCTTTTTGAAAATTTATTTCTTCTTGTTTCATAGCTCTCCCTTTCTTTATTTTATTCTGGAATTAAAGTCCAGCCTGGCTTAAGTTTTGCTTTATAAATGAACATATAGTGTAATATATGTTTAATCCAGTGGCCTGCAAGACCAATCTCACCAAATGTATAGTCTGTATCTCTACCAGTTCCTGGGTACTTTTCGAAATCTGGAACAACAGGATAAACAGTCATTGCTGCTGCTTGTCCACTAAATACACCTTTACCAGCACTTGCAACACAAGCTGCACCCATCTCTGCCATAGAAGCTTCATG
>CAZCOI010000169.1:0-6453 GCA_964500335.1 uncultured Nitratifractor sp. | reverse complement strand
TGCAAACTTTAAAAATGGCTTTAGATACCACTTGTTATAATAGACTCTATCTATTACAAATCTAATCTGTCTAGGATATGCAATTTGCAGTATCGCCCAATCTAAAAACGATACATGATTTCCAAGAAGTAGCACCCCTCTTTGGCTTTGGATATTTTCAATCCCAAAAACATCTACCTTGTAGCGCATTCTTACAATCATTCTTACAATATAGCGCACCAAAGATTGTGGCATTTTAATTAAAGTATAAATAAACCCAGCAGTTGCAACCAAAGCAATTAGGTAAAATAGCGCCTTTGAAGATAGCGCAAAGTAACCAAAAAGTGCAGTAATAATTAAAAATGCAAACATAAAGATATTTTGCACAAAGTTATTACCAGCAAGCACAACTCCTAGCTCTTTTATAGGGGTAAAAAACTGAATCAAAGAGTTTAGCGGCACCATAATAAGACCAGCAAAAAAGCCAAAGGCAAATAGTGTAAAGCCAATAAGGTTTAAATTTGTTAGAGTTGGTAAAATAAATAGACTCACACTTAAACCTAGCGCACCCAGAGGTATTACACCAATCTCTATAAACTTTCTGCTAACTCTTGCGGCAAATAGCGAGCCAGCAATCATTCCAACTCCACTAAGAGTTAAAAGCCCTTGCGCAGTAACTGTATTTGTAACACCAAGTGAGCTTTTTAGATATTCACCAAAAATTGCAACAACCACTTGCGAAATGCCCCATAAAACGCTTAAGCCTATAATGCTCTCCCAAACAATTTTGCTCTCATGAATATTTTTTAGATTTCTCTTTAGGTATGTAAAGTTAAAGTATAGTTTTGGCTTAAATGGCTCTTTTTTAGCAACTATGCTAGGTAGCTTTTTATCCAAAGAGCTAGCTAGCAAAAACTCTACTACACTTGCTCCAATTAACAATAAAGCAAGAGGCGTAACCTGTGTTAAAATCGCACTTGGTGAGCTAACATCACTAACTAGGCTCTCAAAAAATATGCTATAAACTACTGCACCAAGTAGTATAGAAACTACCGTAACACTTTGCACAACCCCGTTTGCACTAGCAATATTGCTACTTCCTACCATCTCTTTAATAAGACCATACTTTGCAGGCGAGTATATCGCACTTTGAGCCGCTAAAACAAATGTAAGAGCAAACGCCACCCAAAATAGCCCAAAGTAGTAACTAACCATAATTAAAAGCGTAATTACAATAGCAAGTGCGCTTGCATATTTTATAACCTTGGTCTTTGGGTATTTGTCGCTTATATAACCACTTGGCGAAAATAAAAATATAAATGGCAACAGTATTAGTGCATTTACAAGTGCAGTTAAAATAATTAAGCTAGAGCCATCATATGTTTTAAATATTGTATTTTGCAAAATAATCTTATGCCCTAAGTCTGTCATTGCATTTAAAAATACAATTATAATGTATGGTAAAAAACCGCTTATTTTAAATAGTTGCTTCATAATTTTACCCTCTCTTTATGCTCATTAATTGTGTAGCTATTAAATATATAAGGCTTATAGTTTAATATAATATCAAATAGTAGCTCATATCTTTTATTATGTGGCGTTGAGTCATCTTCTAAAAAGCTATAACCTATCTCGTTTTCTAATTTTGCAAGCTCTTTTGCACTTTTTGCATACTCTTTAAATAGTTTAAAATCAAGTCCCATCTCTTTAGCTTTTAAGAGCAAATTTAGCGCATCTAAATCTTTTTTTACATAGATATCTTTTTTTAATATAAGCCCATCTTTTATAAAAGAGTCTAACTCCTCTTCTTTTATATTTAGTATATTAATAAGCTCATCTTTTGTATATCTTTTATCGCCTTCGCCTTGAAGTGCAACAATTGCATCTAAAATAGAGTTAAAAGAGTTATCAAAACTAAAATTATTATTTTGCAAAATATTTTTTATTTGTGATATAGAGTATGAGTAGTTGTTTTGTAAATATTTGATAAATTTAATTATTTGTATAGAGCTATCATCATATAGATGCACATTTGGTTTAGGTTTTTGAGGTTTTGGCAAAAGCCCCTCTTTTAGATAGTAAAGAATAGTAGATTTACTCTCTCCGCTAAGTTCCATTAGCTCTTTCATTTTTAGCGCCATTACTGCTCCTTTAAAAAATTATTAAAATTATAACAAATATTTTATAAAGTGTCAAGTGTTACTTTACGCTTTTTATTAAATTATCATAAGTAAATTAATGGTAAAATAATATATTCTAATCTCAAAGGACCCATAAAATGGAAAGTACACACTATTTCAACCCAAATGGCGATGCAATTTTAGATGAGAAAATTTATGGTGCTAATCCAACAGGATTTGTTGATTTTAACCGTCCTAAATATAAGTGGAGTAGCAGTATTTACGATTTAATGAATGCAAATACATGGTTTCCAAGTGAGGTTAATACCTCTGGAGAGAAAAAAGCTTTTGAGCAATTAAGTGATAATGAAAAAGAGATTTATAAATTAACTTTTGCTCAGCTTAGTTTTAATGATTCAGCACAAGAGGAGTATCTAGCAGACTTTAGACGCTTAGCAACTAATAAAATAGTAAAAGCAACTTTAACTTTACAGATGATGCAAGAGGTAAACCACTCAAAAAGTTATGCTGTATTGCTTGATGCGGCAGGTAACTCAAACGAGGTATTTGATTTATATAAAACAAATGAAGCTCTTAAGCGTAAAAACCAAAGAATTGCAGATCAATTTGCAAGATATATAGAAGCTGAAAATGCTGAAGGTATGCTACTTAGCTCAATGGCTAGTGTAAATTTAGAAGGAATATATTTCTTGCTTGGCTTTAGTTATATTTATGTACTTGGCGATAAAGTTCCAGGTGCAAGAGATATGATTAAATTTATATCAAGAGATGAGTTAAATACACATCTTCCGCTATTTGCAAATATTTTTAAAACTATCCATAAAGAGAATAAAATTTCAGCAAAAATTATAGATAAAACATATGAAATGATTACAGAAGCTGTTGATATTGAGCTTGAGTATGGAAAATATCTAATAGAGAACTTCTCTATTATGGGACTTAGAGAAGATTTAATTACCCAAACTGTTCATAACTATGCAAATGATAGATTGGTAAAAATTGGACTTGAACCAATCTTTCCAGAGAGTGAGACAACATATCTTCAAAAGCTTGTAAATAAACACTTAGCAATGAATGATGTAAAGCAGAACTTCTTTGAGTCAAATGTTACAAATTATGCAAAAAATAGTATAGATTTTGATGATTTTTAACACCATTATTTTATACTATTTTTACTAAATTTTATAATTTTTTTAATTTATGCTACAATAATCTAAAAAACTATTTAAGGTGTAGCATAATGAAACAGTTAAAATTACTTTTTTTAAGTTTAATACTACTTTTTAATCTATCTAATGCAAAAGTAATTGGTCCTAATAATTTTTATAAAACTATAAAACAAAATCGATATGTTTTAGTTAAATTTTGGGCACCTTGGTGTGCGCCATGTTCTATTCTTAATCCTGAATTTAAAAAAGCAAAAAAAATAGCAGGTAAAAAAGTACTTTTTGCTACTTACAATATAGATTTAAAAGGCGAACCACTAAATAGATACAATATAAGTATAATTCCAACAATGGTTTTATTTGTTAATGGTAAAGAGGTAAGTAGAAGTAGCTCTATCTTAAGTGCCGAAGATATTGCAAGCTGGGTTTTAGGCTATGTACCCCAATAAATGTAAAAAAATTTCTTCCTTTGCTATAAAATTTGCATATTTTACTAAGATAAATATATATATAAAATCATAATAATTTCTAAATTGCTACCTTTAAACCATATGTTTGACATAATTTTTTTATATTGTTATAATAATATAAAGGAGGAGTTTTGAGATGGGAATTGATAAACTAAAATTTGCAAAACTTTTAGCTATATCTGAAGGATTAAAAGGAAAGAAAGAAGAGAGCACTAAAGATAAGCCTAAACTCTCAAATGATATTACCTTTCCTCGTCTTGTTATTACATTTTCAATATTCTTTTTTTTACTATATATAATTGTAAGCAGATAAATTAATACAAATTATATAGCTCTACTATGCCATATGCTACCTCTTCGTAAGGGTGGCTAAATTTTAGTGCATTAATTGCATCTTTTAAATTCTCCTCTTTACATACCATTTCAACTTTTAACTCATTAACTTTTTGCAATTTATTAAGCTCTCCAATATAAGGATTTGCACTATTAATTGGTTTAAATTGCCCAACTCCTTCACACTCCCAAGAGCACATCTCATAATCTCCAATCTTGCCAGCACCAGCTTTAAACATAGCCTCTTTTACACTATTGGCACTCTCTTTTGGTACATAAAAAAATATATAAAAAAGTTTCATTTCTACTCCTTTGATGTTACTATATAATTTAACAATAATTTTAAAGTGAAATTTTTCAGCAAATTATTATAACAAAAAGGTTACAACTAAAAATATAATCTATGAGGAGATTTATTATGAGCGAAAATTTATATTATCCCAACAAAGATTTTGCAAAAGATGCAAATATAAAATCGATGCAAGAATACGAAGCGTTGGTAAAAAAAGCAAATGACGACTACGAAGGATTTTGGAGCGATTTGGCAAAAGAGAAAATCAGTTGGTTTAAGCCGTTTAATAAAGTTTTAAACGAGAGCGAAGCCCCTTTTGTTAAATGGTTTGAAGATGGTAAATTAAATGTATCGTATCAATGTATCGATAGACATTTAAAAGATAAAAAGAATAAAGCGGCAATAATATTCGTAGGCGATAGAGGCGACGAGATAGCAGTAACTTATCAAGAGTTATATAATAATGTAAATAGATTCGCAAATTTGCTAAAAGAGGATTTTGGCGTTAAAAAGGGCGATAGAGTTGTAATTTATATGCCTATGATTTTAGAAGCGGCTTATGTGATGCTTGCTTGTGCGAGAATCGGAGCTATTCATAGCGTGGTGTTTGGCGGGTTTAGTGCCGAAGCGCTTAAAGATAGAATTATAGATGCGGATGCAAAGCTTGTAATTACGGCGGACGGAGCATTTAGAAAAGGTAAGCCTTATTTGTTAAAGCCGGTTGTCGATAAA
Organism: uncultured Nitratifractor sp.; assembly: GCA_964500335.1. Classification (GTDB taxonomy): domain Bacteria; phylum Campylobacterota; class Campylobacteria; order Campylobacterales; family Sulfurovaceae; genus JAADEQ01. Next base: position 1,340 of record CAZCOI010000169.1, on the reverse strand, counting down.
GCGTTAGAGGCTAACGATACGCCGGTTAAAAAAGTTTTGGTAGTTAAACGAAATAATCAAGAGATTAATTGGGTTGAGGGAAGAGACTACTCTTATAACGAGCTAATCGAAAATAAATCGATTAATTGCGAGCCCGAAATTATGGATAGCGAAGATCCGCTATTTTTGCTATATACCAGCGGAAGCACCGGTAAACCTAAAGGTGTACAACACTCTCAAGCAGGATATATTTTATGGGCGCAAACTACGATGGAGTGGGTGTTTGATATAAAAGATAACGACACTTATTGGTGCACGGCCGATATAGGTTGGATTACGGGACATACTTATATAATTTACGGACCGCTTGCGGCGGGAGCAACAACGGTGATGTTCGAAGGAGTTATTACATATCCTGATGCCGGGCGTCCTTGGAAAATAGTCGAAAGATTAAAAATAAATCAATTCTATACCGCTCCGACTGCAATTAGAGTGCTTCATAAAATGGGTGAAGAGGAGCCTAAAAAGTATGATTTAAGCTCTTTAAGAGTGCTTGGAACCGTAGGAGAGCCGATTGACCCGACGGCTTGGAAGTGGTATTATGAAGTTGTAGGTAACGGCAAATGCTCGATTGTAGATACTTATTGGCAAACCGAAACGGGAGGGCATATAATTTCGCCGATACCTTTTGCAACACCTATTAAACCGGCTTGTGCGACACTTCCGTTACCGGGTATTGCGGCTGAAATATTAGACCCCAAAACCGGTAAAAAAGTGGAAACGGGCGAAACGGGATATATGTGTATTACAAAACCTTGGCCGTCTCAAATTAGAAATGTTTGGGGAGACCCGAACAGATATGTAAAATCATACTATAGCGATGTTAAAAAAGACGGTAAACCGGTATATTTTACGGGTGACGGTGCGGTTTATGATGAAAACGGATATATAACAATTACCGGAAGAGTGGATGATGTAATTAACGTTAGCGGTCATCGCCTCGGAACCGCCGAGATAGAATCGGCTATCAAAAAACATAGTAATGTAGCCGAAGTTGCGGTTATCGGAAAGCCGCACGATATTAAAGGAGAAAGTATTTTCGCTTATGTCGTTTTAAAAGACGGCAAAGATATAAATAAACAGCAAGAAGAAAAGGCGATAAACGAAGTTGTTAAAGCGGAAATAGGAAATATAGCGCTTTGCGATACTATCGTTTTTGTTCCGGGACTCCCAAAAACAAGAAGCGGTAAAACGATGAGAAGACTTTTAAGAAGCATTGCTAAAGGCGAAGAGATAACTCAAGATATATCCACTTTAGAAGACCCAAGCGTTGTTGAGGCTATAAAAGATTCGGTTAAAGG
>CAZCOI010000168.1:0-2900 GCA_964500335.1 uncultured Nitratifractor sp. | reverse complement strand
AATATATAGATATAAAAAACATTGCCCCACCACTAATAGCAAGTAAAATAATTAACTCTATTTTACTATTTAATTTATTAAATTTATTAAAAATATTTGAAATAATAAACGATATTACAAATGTTACAAAAAATACCAATAGAAGACTTTCTATAAAATTTACTCTTTTTAGTTGCCCATTTAAAAAAAGCAAACTATTTATTGAATTTGCATGCAACTCTATACCACTATAGTTTGTAGCAGAGAGAATATCTAATGTATCAAACTTATCATAGCTTTGGCTATGGTTTGCGCCAAGCATTAAAATAGAGTTTGCAAAATCCTCTTCGGCAATGTCGTAAAAATTGCAATTTGCGCTATATTTTGTTAGGTTTGTCCAGTAGCTTGTTTGTGTTGGGCAGTTATCTTCTAAAGAGTAGCTTTTATAATCTTTTAAAAAAATTCTATTTGCAACAATATCTTCTTTTTTAAATTTTTGTTTTATTTTAGTAATATTTATATCTTTATTTTTAACTAAGTTAAATAGAGCAACCGAGATATTTGGATAAGTGGTATTGTTATAATCGCTATACGCTTGGTATCTTCTAACTATGCCATCATCTCCTACTTTTAAATTAACACTAACAAAAATTATCTTTTTATCTTTTATGTTTTGTTGCAGTTTTAATTGGTGCATTAAAAAATTATAACTGCTAACTACAGGCAAAAGTATTGTGTAATCTCTTTTTTTGGCTAACACTTCTATTAGCTTTTTATCTTGTAACGATAGCTCTTTGCCATAAGGAAGTGTGCTAAAGCTAAAATCGTAATCTATAAAGAGGGCTTTAAATCTGTTTTCTTTTTCTATGTCGTTATAAAATTCATCTAAACTCTCTATAAAATTTGCAATTTTATCGCGTGGAAAAAGATAACCATAATTTGTATTGTTTTGCTCATCAAATAATTTTTGCTCTTTCATATAAAAGTTGTCAATTGTAAAAAGCAAAATTTTTGGCTCTTTAATATTTGTTGTTGTGTGGTTAAAGTAGAATTTGTTAATAATATCAAATGCAATATCTTCTATATTTGCTCTGACTATTTCGATATTATAAAAATAGTAACTTATGCTAAATAAAATAGATACTAAAAAAGCTTTAATTAGCGATAGTTTAAATATTTTCAAAATTTACCTTTATCTTTGCTAATGAATAGTTAATATTATAATAAATTTATCTTAACAATTTAGGGATATTAAAAGATTTAAAATAGCTTTAAGTGTTATTAAACTTTTAAAATTAAAATAAACAATATTTTATTTTTATCAAAGAAAAAATAGTATATAATCTTCTTTATGAAAAAGAAAGAAATTTTAAAACAGATTATTAGAGATTTTCATTTATCGCCTAACTTCGAGCTAAAACATAGAGATTTTAAAATACCTTTTAATACGAAAAAAATTATTACTCTAATTGGTGTTAGAAGAAGCGGTAAGACATTTATACTTTATGAAGCTATTAATAGATTATCCCAAAAAATTGAAAAAACTAAAATAGTATTTATAAATTTTGAAGATGAAAGATTAGAGTTTGATACAAAAGATTTAGATTTAATACTACAAGCATTTACAGAGCTATATCCGCATCATAATTTAAATGAATGCTACTTCTTTTTTGATGAAATTCAAAATGTAAACGGATGGGAGAAGTTTGTTAGAAGAGTATATGATACAATAAGTAAAAATATCTTTATAACCGGCTCTAACTCTAAACTACTAAGTAGCGATATAGCTACATCTTTGCGTGGTAGAACTCTAAGTTTTGAAGTTTTTCCGCTATCTTTTAAAGAGTATTTACATTTTAGAGATATTAAAATAGATTTATACTCAAGCAAATCTCTATCTTATATTAAAAATGCTCAAGAGAGCTTTTTAAAAGAGGGTGCTTTTCCTGAAATTGTTTTTTTAGATAGCAGATACAAAAACAGAACTCTTCAAGAGTATTTTAATGTGCTAATTTATAAAGATTTAATCGAAAGATACGAAATTAAAAACACAATTGCTTTAAAATTTTTTATAAAAAGAGTTTTGGCTTCATCTACAAAAGTTATATCGATTAATAAAATATATAACGAGCTAAAATCAAACGGCATAAAAATAGGTAAAAATTCGCTTTATGAGTATTTAGAGTATATTCAAAATATCTATCTATCACTTATTTTACAGAGATTTGATAATTCGATAATAAATAAAGAGTTGGGTGAAAAAAAGGTATATAGCATCGATATAGGGTTAATTAATGCTATAGAGTTTAGATTTTCGAATAATATTGGCAAAGCATTAGAAAATATGGTGTTTTTAGAATTAAAAAGAAGAGAAATAGATATATTTTATTACAAAGATGATAAAAGCGAATGCGATTTTTTAATTAAAAAAAATAATTGCATAGTAGAAGCTATACAAGTAACATATGAAATGCAAGATGAAAAAACAAAAAACAGAGAGCTAAAAGGCGCTTTAAATGCTTGTAAAGAGTATGGCTTAAAAGAGGCTACAATTATTACTTACGACTATGAAGATGAGCTTATAAAAGATAATATAACTATAAAAATAGTTCCGTTTTATAAATGGGCGATATTAAGAGCTTAAAGTTAGTGAAAGTGATTGGTATATTGGTATATTGGTTATTGGTGTATTAGTGTATTGGTTTTTGGTGGAAGAGTTAAGGGGGTTAAGTTGAGGGTTCAGAGTTAAGAGTTTAGGATTTATGATAGCTTTGAACTTTTGGCTTAACGCTAACTGCATATGGCTTTATAGTTTTAAAAGTGCATTTTCATCACCCTATAAAAGCCATTATCAAGCTTGATTTTAGAGCTATTTAGAAGCTCTTGCAAACTCTGTTTGGACTCTTTAGTAAATAATACTT
>CAZCOI010000167.1:0-15664 GCA_964500335.1 uncultured Nitratifractor sp. | reverse complement strand
ACAAAAAAACAAAAATCTATTAAAAAAAAGAGCAATAAATCGGTTAAAAAAAGCTTTTCAAATTCAAACTTTTTATATCAATTAGTCAAAAGGATAAATAGCAACAAATCCTATCCGATAATTGCTAAGCAAAGAGGTTTAAGCGCCAATGTAAAAGCAAGCTTTACAATTTTGCCAAATGGAAATGTTACTAATATCTCAATCGATGGGTCTCGAATTTTTTATAAATCAACTTATGATGCTATTAAAAAATCTTTTCCAATAGATGTAAAGAGTGCTCCTTTTAATTTACCAAAAAGGGTTACAATAAGGCTAAAATATACTATTTAATGGCAGAGGGGATGGGATTCGAACCCACGGTAGGCTTACACCTACACACGCGTTCCAGGCGTGCTCCTTAAACCGCTCGGACACCCCTCTAAAAATCTATAAATATTTAAATATTGTACCATAAAATAAGTATTAATATGAAGTTTGGTAGAAAGCTAGAAGAAAAAACCCTTTTCGGGTTACCGTGGCACACAGAAGTGTTAGGTGGGCTGCTACATTCCTGTCCTGACCCGTTGCCCAACACAACTGTTGCACGGCTCCAAAAAGGGCGATAAGATTATATCTAAAAAAGATTTAAAGTAAAATAATTTTGATATAATGGTAAAAATTTTATTAAGGAAAGTAATGCACTCATTTGCTCCTGAAATTTTATTAATTACAATATTAAGCTTAGTAATACTCTCTGATGCTTTGGCAAATAGGCTAAAAATACCATCAGTTTTTATTCTATTAATAAGCTCTTATTTAGTTTATACATATTTTAAAGTTGCTGTACCAATAGATTTAGCAAAAATTTTTACTACTGTAATTTTATTTTGTATTCCTCTAATATTTATGGGAGATGCCTTGCATCTTAATTTTAAAGATATAAAAAGACATGCTTGGAGTATATTTTATTTGGCTGTAGTCTCAGTTGGGCTATCTATTTTAATTGGTGCTAGTTTAGAGTATTTTAATATATTTAGCCATCTTAGTTTAGGAGGATATGTAGCACTATTTGCTATAAATATGGCAACTGATGCTGTTAGTGTACAATCTGTTTTATCTAGGTTTGAGGGAATTGGACACGATATAAAGGTTTTAATTGAAGGAGAGAGCTTAGGAAACGATGCTACTGCAGTTATTGCATTCTTTTTTATAGGGCTACCTTGGATGCTAAGCGGAGAGATAGATGCACTAAAAGCTACATTAGATGCTTTAAGGGTTTTTGCTTTAAGCTCTATTGCCGGGCTTTTAATTGGGTATGGATTTTATATGTTAATGAAACTATACTCTAATAAAAGAGGTGAGTTATTCTCTTTTATAGTTGAGGCATACTTAGCTTATCTTATTGGCGAAAAACTACATGTTAGCGGTATTTTAACCTTAATTGTTGCAATTGTAGCAACAAAAGCTTGGATAGATGATGATTTAGATATATCAAACAAAAATAAGACTAAGAGTTTTTTAAGAACTATTAGATTAAATAGCATAAAAAGTACCTCAAAAGAGAGACTTGAGTATATATACGAGATGGCAAAAGAGTTTGGATATATTGCGTCTGTTGTAATATTTTTTGCACTTGCTGAGATGATTGACTTTGAACTTTTATATAAATATAGAGTAGAGATTGTTACAATGTTTATTGTCACAACACTTATTAGAGCTCTATCAATGGCAAAATTTGCATTTATTGGTTCTAAAATTAATGCAATTATGCCTGTTGGTAAAGAGGGATGGTTTATATTAACTTTTTCGGGTATGAAAGGGGCACTATCAATTATTTTAGTTCATATGATTCCAGATAGCTTTGAGTATAAAGAGATGTTTGAAGCAGTAACTATTGGTGTTGTGATTCTTTCTATCTTTATATATGGCATAACTTTATGGAGCTATTTTACATTCTTTAAAAAAGATAAAGATAAAAAGCTCTTTAAAAATTAATTGCAACCTTTGTTGCAAAAACTTTTTTTACTCCTTGCTACAATTTGAGTCAAAAAAAATTAGGAGCGAAAATGGTAGTAAAAAAAGAGGCGGCAAAAATTTTATTGGCACTGCACAAAAGTGACGATAAACAGATTAAAATCGAAAAATTAAATAGCGATGCTATAAAAGAGTTAAATTTAAGCTCTCTTGTAAGATTCCCAAACCCAGCAACCATAGAGCTAACTTATAGCGGTGCGATTGTTGCTAAGGTTTTAAGCGAAATTAATTTAAATTTAGAAGATAAAGATGATAATTTTAAAGTAGTTAGTAGCGAAATTATCGCTATGATTGATAGCGCTATTAAAAATAAAAACAGAGCTACAAATGTTACATTTGAGAAATTAAAAGAAAGAGGCTTTGTAAATGATGATTACTCTTTAACAAATAGCGCAATTGAGCTTTTTGAAGCTTACAATATTACAAATCCAGAACTTGTAATTGATGCAAATCTTGCAAATTATATTAGAAAATCGCCTATGGGTCCGACAGATGCGCACTATTTGCCAATTGAGGGCAATTTAAAAGATTTGCTTGAAGCAATGAGATTAATTAGCTACTCAGTTCCAAACGGTGATTATTTTGCATTTACCAAACTTGGCCAAAGCGTAAAAGAGACGCTAAATTACGGCGGTTTTGCAAATGAAGGGGCGATTCTTGATATCTCTATTTTAGAAAATATCGCAAAAGTTAGTGATGGCGAAGAGATTGCTTTAGAGAGCTTAATAGAGCTTGAAGAGTTAGGCTATATCGAAGATACCAATAATTTAACGAAAGCCGGCGAGTGCGCACTTGAAGTTTACAGACTTTTTGTAGATAAAGTTGATGATAGATTAAAAACATTTGCAATAGAGCTTGAAGAGGTTGAGACTCTAAAAGCGATAGATAAAATTTGGCAAATTAATAAAAGTAACCCCGAAATTAAACCTACATTTGATGAAATTAAAAGAGAGCTTGTAGATAGAAAAGTAAGAGAGTATAAAAAATTAATCGAAAAATATGGCAAAAAGCTTGATAGCATGCCAAAGAAAAAGCAAGAGATTGCTAAAAAGTTCCAAGATATAAAAGATAATGTTAAGTGGTTTGAAGATAATTTTGATTTAAGAAGCTATCTATATTCGCTTGAGGCGTTTGGGTTAATTAAAGAGAGCGTAGATGAAAAAAAGAAAGAGTTTTTTGAAATTACAAATAACGGATATAGGGTATTAAACGACCAAAATAGCGATAGTAGAGCAATTCACTCTTGGAGTGTTAAGAGTTTAACGATTTCAAATAAAATCTTTAGCGCACCAAATAAAGAGTGGATATTAGAAGCAAGAAATGAGAGAATTTTAGGAAATTTTGAGCCAAGCAACTCTGGATTGCTTTATGAAGAGCTTGCAAAAGAGCCGAAACTTCCTTTTATTACAAAGTATGAGATGGAGATTTTTAAAAAGATTCCAAGCGAGGGTGTAACTTGTGATGAAATTGCAACAGGAGATGATAAAGAGAAGATAATTGAAGCTCTTGATAAGCTTGAAGCAAAAGGATTTATAGAAATTTTACCGGATTCTCATATTATAGAAACGGAGTTTGGGAAAATTATGGATGATGCTATGAGCGCGGTTCCAAGCGGCTTTGGTGCTCCTATAAATCCGACAATTTATAGAGTTGTAGATGCAATTGCTAAAGTTGGTAGTATGTATGTTAAAGAGAAAAAAATTAGAATCTTGCCAAAGAACTTAAAAGAGGCTATTAAATTAAGCAATCTTGGAGAAGAGAGCTTTAATAAAGCCTATATTGCGGCAAAAGAGGCTAAATATTTAGGAAATAATAGCGTTAATGAAGCCGGTATTAAAATGCTAAAAGCTGTTGAAGCACTTATGAACTAATAGACTCGTTTTGAGTCTATTAATGGTGCTCATGTTCTAAGCTCTCAAGATCATTACAGCTATCTTTTGCTAACAAATAGCCAATATATAAACCTAAAACTCCTGCTAAAATAGCACAAAGTGGTATTTGTGAAACTAAATTTACCATTCTATTCTCCTATCAATTTAAATTCAACTCTTCTATTTTTAGCCTTATTTTCTGGAGTTGTATTTTCTACTAATGGTTTGCTCTCTCCATAACCTTTTGTAGTTAATCTATTTGCATCAATTCCAAACTCTACTAAAGCCTTTTTAACCATATCTACCCTATCTTGAGATAGCTTTTGATTATAACTAGCACTTCCTTCATTATCTGTATGACCTCCAATTTCTACCTTAACATCTGGATATTTTTTAAGAATTGTAGCAATTTTTTTAATTGTTTCTATCCCTTCTGGCAAAATTGTAGAGCTATCTGTTTCAAATTTAATATGTTCAATTTTTAAAATTTCGCTAATCTCTGCAACAGCTTTTTTACCCTCTTGTATATTAGCCTTAACTTGAGGTTTTGAGTTAGGATCTAGCGGATTTGTATTTGCATTTTTCTCTTCAATATTGCTAAATCCATCATTATCGCTATCATTATTTACATCATTATCATCAGCATCTAGCTCATCTACAACACCATCTTCATCGCTATCTAGTTTAGCCGATTCAACTACATCACTTTTACCATCATTATCGCTATCTTTGCCCTCTTCAATTTTATCTATTTTTCCATCTTTATCGCTATCTTTTTCTATTTTTGAGTTAGGATCTAACGGATTTGTATTTGCATTTTTCTCTTCAATATTGCTAAACCCATCATTATCAGTATCATTATTAGGATTACTATCTTGGGAATCTAGCTCATCTACAACACCATCTTCATCACTATCTAGTTTAGCCGATTCAACTACATCGCTTTTACCATCATTATCGCTATCTTTGCCCATCTCATCTTTATCTAGTTTACCATCTTTATCGCTATCAATATTTGGCATAGATTTAGGATCTAGTGGATTACTTCCTGCCTCTTTTTCTACAATATTACTAAATCCATCATTATCGCTATCATTTTTAGGATTTGAATCTTGGGAATCTAGCTCATCTACAACGCCATCATTATCACTATCAAGTTTAGAAGATTCAATTACATCGCTTTTGCTATCTTTATCTGTATCTTTACCCTTCTCATCAACATCAAGTTTACCATCTTTATCTGTATCTTTTGGTGCTGGGTGAGAGTTTGGGTCTAGTGGATTAGTTTTTAATCCAACCTCTGTAATATTATCAAAACCATCATTATCACTATCATTATGAATTGAGCTATCATCGGCATCTAGCTCATCTACAACACCATCTTTATCTGTATCTTTAATTGCAGATTCAATTATATCTGGAACTTTATCTTTGTCGCTATCTTTATTATATTCATCTGAATCAAGCTTGCCATCTCCATCACTATCTTTATTGAAAGGATCACTATTTATCGCCTCTTCATCTTTGTTTGAGATTCCATCTCCATCTATATCATCATCTTCGCTATCAACAATTCCATCGCCATCTAAATCGGCTTCTTTTAGATGTTTTGCTGGAGTACCCAAAGCTGTAATTGTGTTAGAGTTATTTTTTAAAGAGCTTGTTAGAGAACATATCAGAATTAAAAAAACCAATGCACATACTGCAACTTTTATTTTACTATTGCACATCTATCCCCCTTTAATTTTTTGATAATATTTATTATATCAAAAAATTGGGAAGATATGTACTTTATTAGCTAAATATCTACTTTTTTGCTTCAATAGCTTTATGAACAACAGTTGTTAAACCTAAAAGTTTCCAAGCTTGAAGCCCATCTCTATACCAATATACTTTATTTTTGGGATAACCTTTAGCTACTAATCCATTAATTAACTTTATAGAAGATTTACACCAAAGACCTGAACAAAAGATAACAAGCTCTTTTGCATTTGTAAAGTCATAACTTCCATCACTTTTAACTTTAGCTCCAAGAGCCTTAAATAATGAGTCTGTAATCTTTTTTGAATCAACCTCAACAATTGTAAAAGGAATATTAATAGCTCCCGGAATTGTCTCTAGTCTATATGCACCTTTTAATCTAGCATCAACTAAAATACCCTTTTTTTTGTAAACTTTATTTTTAATAAAGTCTATTAATTCAAGCTCACCAATAGTTTTAATACCATCTAATTTAATCTTTGGAATACAGTGAGGAGGGCAAAGTCTTGATGTTCTAGTAAAATCATCTGTCAATCTATTGGCAGTATCTTGAATTCTGCTAATTCTAACATTTACTCCATTATCGTTAATATCTACATAGGGGGTATCTTTTGTAATTTTGACTAGAACATTTTCGCTAGAGTAGAGCACTCCAGCTAAGATAAAAAATGCAATCGCAAATTTTTTCATAATAATTCCTTTTAATTTCCTTGGTTATTTATATACTCTTCATCTACTGGAACCCTTAATTTCATACCCACATATATTCTATTTGGGTTTTTAATTAAATCTGGATTTGCTTTATATATTTTAACATAAGCTGACGCTCTTCCATATGCTTTATAAGCAAGTGAGCTTAAAGTATCTCCTGGTTTTACTACAATAAAACGCATCGCTTTTTCTCTGCTTGCAATCTCTTGTTTTAACTCTTTACCATACTTTAGAGTCTGCTCTTTTTTAGCAACCTCTTTTGTTTGCAAGATTGAATCAATCTCAGCTGAAAGTTTAGCAATCTCATCATCGCCACCTTTTTTCTCTTGAACAATAACTTTATTAAAAGTATCTACCTTTTTATTTGTAGTATTACTTTTAACTTGTGTATCTTTTAACTCCTGAGTATTAATATCCTCATTTTTAAGAGTATCTGTCTGAGCACTTTGCAAAGATGCAATTAAATCCTCTTCATTATTAGTTGCACTTTGCTGTTTTTGAGCAGGAGCACTATTTGTAACTTTTTTAGTTTTTGCTTTTGCTAACTCTTGTGCAACCAATTGAGCTATTTTAGCCAACTCTTCTTGAGATAAAGCTTTACCTCCACTTGCGCTTGTAGCAACTTTTGCAATTGTTTGTTGCTCTGGAGTTTGTGCTTGAGAATTAGCACTACTCTCTTTTGGTTTCTCTTGCTCTTGTACAATTTTTTCAAGCTCATTAATCTCATTTGATTCAGCTTGTTGAGTTTGTTGAGCTTGTTGTTGCTGAACTTCTTGAGATTGTTGTTGAGATTGGTTTGTTTTAGCAATATTTTCTTTTTGAACTTCTTGCTCAACTGCACTCTTTGTTTCTATCTGTTTAGTTTGTACTTGCTGTGGAACAGAAGTATTATTTGTAGTACTATTATTAAAATATTTACCTCCAATAATTGCAATTACACCAAGTGCAATTAAGAAAAGTATAATCAATAGTACAATTATGATATAGAGGAATTTTTTATCTCCTCCACTCTCTTGAACAACTATTGGCTGTCCGCTAGTTCCAATTAAATCATCAAGATTACTTCTATCTTCCATTTTACCCTCCTTAATAATCGGTTGAACTTTCTATAATTTTAACACCCTTATCCATCTCTTTTAAAAGAATTGGGTTTACTTTTAATAATAATACCAATTCTTTAGTATTAATCGAATTTTTATTGTAAATTGCAATAATTTTTTTCCATAATTTGGATACTTTAATCAATTGTTCTTTAATATTCTTATTTGTCACTTTTGGAAGGCTTAAATCTTTTGAACCATTAATTAAACCATCCAAAGAGCTTTCAAATAGTAATATACTCTTTTTCATCTTCTTTTTTGCTTGTTTGTTATTTAATTTAAGATACTCTAAATACTCTTTTGTCATTTTTTGTGTTAGCATTCTCTCTCGTCCAGCTATATTTACAATTTTTAACTGAGCCTTTTCGATATAGCTTACACTTTTAGCATTTTGCTTCTCTAAGATAGATACTAATTTATCAGACTCTTTTAATAGCGCTTCATTTGTCTTTAAAATTAGCTTTAGTGCTTTTTTATCTTTTCCTTTACTCTTTTTTAATTTTAATGCCGCATCTTTTAAAGGTGCCCATATTTTTTGAATCTTTTTAATCTGTTCTTTTGCTTTATTTGATTTTATAGCACTTAATTTAAGAGTTGTATCTCCATTAATAAAACCATTTAATGTCTTATCATATAAAGATATGTATTTTTCTAAATCGTTACAGCTATTAGGTAAAAGAGATAATTTACACTCAATTGCCAATTTTGCTACTCTTTGAGTTAGCATTCTTTGTTTACCTGCAAGGTTAATTAGATGTTTTGCATTATCCTTTTTTGTCATAAATCCACTAATTAAAGCATTTAATTTTAAAATCTGTTTTTGTCGGTTAAGAGATTTTGTATAAAGTTCAACAGCTTTGTTCATCTCATATTTTGTTTTATCTAGTTTTGAAATAACCTCTTTAGTTAATTTTTGATTTTGCTTATCTTCTATAGCTTTAAAAATTAGAGGTTTTACACTTTGCCAATTCTCTTTAACAATATCTAGCTGTTTTACTATTTTTGGTAATTTTGTTCCTACAAGCTTTAAATCTTTATCTCCATTATATAAGCCATTTAGAGCTTTATCAAAAAGTTTTACTGAACTATTTAGAGACTCTAAAGCCTTTTTAGGGTTAATATTAGCTTGATATAAAAGCAAATCTTTTGCAATTTTTTGAGTTAGCATTCTCTGTTTTCCTGCTAAATTTATATCATTTGCCATTTTTAACTTACTGCTACCTTTATTACCAAGCTTTGTATAAAGAGTTACAGCTTCATTCATCTTTTTTAGAAGAGGAATATTGTTTTTATCTATATATTTAAATGTTTTATCACTTAAATTATTAAATGATGCAACATCTTCAATCTTTTTATAAAATGGAGTCCAAAGCTTTTGAACCTCTTTTAACTTATTTTCTATCTCTTTAGAATTGGATTTTACTAAATTAAGAGTTTTATCTCCATCTATTAAACCTTTTAGAGTCTTATCAAATAATAAAGCACTCTTTTTTAGGAATTTTGCATTTTCCTCTACATCAATTCCAATAAAAATTAATAGTGCTTCTTTACTCATCTTTTGAGTTAGCATTCTTTGCTTTCCAGCAAGATTAATTGCAATAGCCAACTCTTTATCGCTCATAGCAAACAGATAAAATGGTATTAGTATCAATATAAATAGTAATCTTTTCACTTTAACCTACTATTTTGAATTTAATACGGTAAGCCCAAGTATTTGCCAATACTGCATACCACCACGATAATATTTAATTTTATCTTTAGGGTATCCAAGTTCAAGCAGATGCTCCATTGCTCTAACTCCTTGCTGACACCAAGGACCATTATCAAAAACAACTAACTTTTGTGCATTTGTAAAATCCCACTTATCACCCTTTTTTTGGGCTCCTAAAATTGGTAATACTTTATTAATATACTCTTTTGATGTTTTAGGGTTAAGAATAGAAAAAGGTAGATTAATCGCACCTGGAATAGTACCCTCTTTATACCATTTTGGAAGTCTTGCATCTACCAAAACGCCTGTATTGTTGCTAACCTCATTTTTTAAAAAATCTAAAACCTCTAACTCTCCATAAGTCTCTATACCTTTTATTGGTTCAAATGGCTGAACACAAAATGGAGGGCAAGGTCTTGATGTTTTTGTATATGAGTTTTGTAATCTATGCTTAGTATCTTGAATTCTATCAATTCTTACAGGCTCACCTAAAACATCAGCATCAATATATGAAAGATTTTCTGTAATTTTTACTTTATACTCTTTTTTTTGCTCTGCACTTGCAAATGTACATAACAAAGCAATTGAACTTAAAATAAGTGTCTGTTTTATTAGCTTCATAATTTTTAATCCCCCTAAAACTACAAATTGACATTTAAATGGTTTAATAATATGAATGATACCATAATATTGAATATTATATCAAATAAAATTTACTTATTAAAATTACAAAAAGCTATATTTATGCCAATAATTGACAATAAAATTTTAAAATTGATATTTTAAATAATATTAAAGATATATAAAAGTATCACTTTTTTACACACTTTATACTTTTTTGAATTTTTTATTAACTTTTGATTATTAAAGAGTTAAGATAAAATGAAGATATTTTATAAATTAGCGCAGTATAATATATAAAAATTATTTAACTTATTGTATAATATTGCAATTTCAATTTTAAGGATAAAAAATGAAATTTATCTATCTGTTAGCTTTTATCTTTGCACTATCTACCATTAGTGCTCAAAATGTTACAACTAATCTTAAAAATCAAAAAGATAGATTTGAAAAAGCAACTAACATTCCACTAAAAAGTGCTTCTCCTACAAAACTAACCATATCTCAAGCAACTATTAAAGCAATAAACGAGATAAGAAGCAAACCTCAAATCTGTTCAAACCCTGTAGCTCCTTTAAGATGGAACCAGACACTTTACAAATACGCAAAAGAGCACTCAATTGATATGGCAGTTAGTAAAAAATTAAGCCATACTGGTTCTGGAACACAAACAGATATAACAGCAAAAGTTTTAAGATTAAATAGAGGAAGCTACTTTTATGAAAGAGTAAATCAAAAGGCTAATGATAAAACTATCTTAAGCGGAGAGTTAATTATTAGAAGCGACCTTAATAGTTTAAAAAATCCAAAAGAGCTATTATCTTATTGGGTTAAAATACCAAGAGATTGTAAAGTAATAATGGACCCTAGATTTAGCGATGTTGCAATGGCAAAAGTTGTAGATAATAAAAATAAAAAAGCTTATTGGACACTTCTTTTAGCAGGAAAAAGAGCTAAATAGAGTAAGCTTTTAATTAAAGTAGTATATAATATCCTAATTAGATTTAGGATATTAAATGAGATTATTAGTAATATTAATACTAATTTTAACTGCTTTTTTAACTTTAAGTACTATACTTTTAGATAATCTAAACAATTTGCCTACTAAACTTATTGGTCTTACACAAGAGATTTTAATTTTATTTATGTTTATAATTTTAGCTTCGTTTATTAAAAATAAAAAGATAAAATCTTTTATTATATTTACATTTTTTGCTATCTTTTATACTATATACACTTTGCAAACTTTAAGTTTATATCTAACTGGTGATGTTTTAAATATAGCCTCTTTTGCTAATGCAACTCAGGCATACTTACTTCTAAATAGCTCTATGATTTTAAAAATAGCTATTGCATTAATTATTTTTTGGGGTTTTATAAAGTTAATAAACTCTTCTATAGATACAAAATTTATTGTTAGAGTTATAATCTTTTTTATTATTTTAGGCTCATATATGGAGCTGATTAAATATAAACACTCTCTTGGAAAAATAGATACACTAATGCCAATCAAAAGCTTTTATGAGACAGCTAAAAATTATTATAGTTTTAAAAAATCAAAAGTCTCAAAACTTACAAAAGATGATATTAATTTAGCAAAAAAGTTTAATATCTATATCAATCTAAACAAAAAAAAGCCTTTTGAAAAAGATTATCTATATAAAAAAGATTTCCCTTTTAAACAAATTAGTACAAAAAAACCAAATATTATAGTTTTTTATATAGAGAGTCTCTCTGCAAGATTGCTTGAGCCATATAATAAAAAGATGAGTAGTGTAACGCCAAATATTAAAGATTTTGCAAAAAATTCAATGGTAGTTAAGGGGTATTATAACCATGCTACCCCAACTGCACCAGCACTTTATGGACAAAACTGCTCTTTATATCCCCTACTTAGATATGATGATTTTAATAAAGAAGCAAACCCATTAAAACATCTTAAATTAAACTGTATCGCAAACTACTTTAAAAAGGCAAATTATAATACAGTATATTTAACACACTCAAGAGGTACCTATTCATATATTAAAGAGAATCTTCATCTTTGGGGTTATCAAGATATATTTTTATGGAAGAATCTATTAAAAAAGTATCTTCCTAATGATAAAGAGCTAATTTTAGGAGAGACAGGATTAAGCGATCATCAAATGATGAGAGCATTAGTAAATTTTTTAAAAGAGAATAATAGCTCAAAACCGCTATTTTTAGGAGTATCTACTATAGAGACTCATATAGGATTTGAACCAAATAGCACAGATGGATTAAAATATAAAGATGGCTCTTCTAATACATTAAATATGATATATAATTTTGATGATGCATTTAAGATATTTTGGGACTATTTTAAAAATTCAAAATATTACAAAAATAGCATAGTTATATTAACAGCAGATCATGCTCTATATCCAAATATTGATTATAAAAAAGTTGCTGGTGATGATTGGATTAGTAGCGTATATGATAAAATTTCATTAATAATTTATGACCCAATACATAAAATGCCAAAAAACTATTCTATAAATGCATCTTCTATAGATTTAGCACCAACTTTAGCACACTTAGCAAATTTACCAAAGAGTCAAAAAAACTCATTTTTAGGAACATCAATCTTTGATACAAAAGAGTATAATAATAGTTTTGGTATCTCTGCATATAGAGATTTTAATTTTTATATAGATAAAAATTCATCTGTTGTAAATGTTAAAATTAAATATGTTGATGATAAAGAGCTAAAAAAAGAGTATAATTCACTAAAAAATATAATGAAATTTGTAGAGTATTTGCAAAATGTAGGAAGATTTTAATATAAATTAATAGAAGCTTCCCATCTTTTTAAGAAATCTTCTCTTGAGTATATTTTTGCACCTAATGCTATCTTATATTTCATATAAGGGTGTCCTAAATTCCAAAAATCTATACCTTTTTTTTCAAGCTCTTTTGCTAAAAGTACCAATTGTGCTGTACCATAATTGTTATATTTTTTATCTTTTAGGCTAAATCCACTAAGACTTGTATATGTTTTGCCAATAAAATAGCCAATCTCACCAGCTGGAATTTTGCCATCTTTTTTGATATATACAGCAACTGCTTTAAAATCTTTATTAAGAGTATTTGCCTCTTTTAATGTTTTTATATATTTTGGTGTAACCCAGCTATTTTTATGAGTTTTATTAATATGTTTTGCAACTAAATCTAAATTTTCATCTATAATCAAATTTAAATTCTCTTTTTTTAGAACTCTTTTTACTTTACGACTAATATGTAAATCTTTAAAATCTAAAATAGCATAACTAAATTGTATCTCTGGAATTAGAAGTTCTAAATCTTTAAACTTTTCAGTTACTGCAATAAAACCTCTTTGAGCTTGCAATATATAGTATTGTGGCGTATAGTCATCACTCCAATAGTAATTATTTGAGATATTTTTATAGATAACCTCTTTTAAAAAAGAGATATCTTTTAGTGCATCTATTGGTAAAGGTTTTATACTTAAGTGTAAATTGCTCATAGAGCAATTATACACTATAGAGTTTAGTAAATCTTTAAATTTTTACATCTGACACTTTCTAACTTCTCTAATTGTATTTGCCTTTTTAACACAATCCATAGATTTTAAAATACCATCTATATCATCTAAAGTCTGTTTTTTAGTTTGTTCATCCCATTTATTAAAAGGTTGAGATGGCTCATTTATCTTTTTGCTAAACTCCTTTTCGCATCTGTTAGCATCTTTTAAAGAGTTACTATTTTTAAAGCATACTCTTGCCTCTTTTATAGCGCTTTCTTGAGAGAGTAAATCTTTTTTCATTTGCGGTAACATTGCACCACCTAAAGCATTGGCAATATCATCTGTTGAAATCTTTGAGTTTTTATTATTTGCTAATTCTCCTAATTGTTTCATCATTTTTTGCATATCTTGAGGATTTATATTTGCTCCTTGAGGGAGAGGCATAGAATTTTCTACTTTAAAATTTGGCAATTTAAATTTACTTTCGTCTATATCAATATCAAATTTTGCATCTACTGCTATGCTAACTTGCTTGATACCCATAATATTTGTCTCTATTTTTAAAGGAACACCTTTATAGATGCACTGTTTGCCAACTCTAGTTTGCCACACATCACACTTATATCCAGCAATCTTTTCTTGACCAATAACCTTCCCACCCATACTTTTTAAAAGCTCTTTACTCATATCGCTTAAATTTTTATTTTGTGAAGCTATCATACTCATATTTGGAATTTGCATCTGCATAATTCTTTTTTTCTTAAAATCGGCTACTTGTGCTTTATCGCCAACTCTTAGTGTAATTTTATGACTCTTATCTTTTTGCTTATTGCCAAATACATTTATTACAGATATTATTGATTCCTCTTTTAGCTCTCTATACCCATATTTATCAAAAATTAGCCTCTCTTTGCCAACTCTTGTTTGTTTAGAGCCCATTATTTCACCGCCACCCTCTATCTTGTAAGTTACAATACCACTTTTTACATTATACATTTTAAACTCATTTGCACTTAAAATTAAAGAGCCAAAAGCCATAAGAATTAGAATTTTTTTCATTTTATCTCCTAAATATTAGTTATTTAGAAGATTTTAGCTAAAAAATTGGGCAAAGTTGTGAGAATATCAATAAATTACATATCTAAATATCTAATAAGCCCAACTGTGATTTTGCTATATGGCAATAGTTTTGTGCCGCCATATTTTATTTTAAAAAGTTTTGCGCTTTCTTGATTTTTAAGCGGTATTAAATCATCACCATGTGGTCCTACAAGTCTTGAGCCAAACATATAAAGAGCTTTGCTTGCCTCTATTTTGGTTCCGTCAAGATAATCTTTTACATACATCTTATCGATATTTGCTTCTAAAAGCTTTCTTTTTTTAAAATAGTCTTGATGAAAATATACTTGCATCATCGCTTTAACGGATACAAACTGCACAACTTTGCCGTTTTTTAATTTTGCTTCGCAAAGAAATTTGGGATATTTTTTTAAATCAAGATTATATACCATATCTAAATTTATGGCTTTTGTTTTATTAACCTCCCATTTAGCGGGCTCATTTGCCAAAAGCATAGTAAGTAGTGCAAAAACTGTAAATAATATTTTCATAACAGATCCTTTCTTTTAAATAGAATATAGCCAAGAATGGCAAAGATAGCACCTAAGATTATTGGGTATAAAATGCTATACAAAATTAAAAATTTGCTCCCAAGCGTATCTAAAAGATAGTAAGCAACAGGTCCAATTACTGTAAGTTCTGGATCAAAAAGAGTAATTGCTCCTATTCTAAAGACCTCTATTGGATTTAGCATTGCAATTGCTACGATTACGCCATCGTTTATATTGCCTTGAAGCATTAATCCAATTAGCACGATATCAATAAATGCTAAAAGCAAAATCCAAACCATAAATGAAACACCAAGAGCAATATCGCTTGATTTAACAATTGTAGAGATAAAAAACGAAATTCCTAAAAATACAAAACATATTGCAAAAATTAGTAGCGTATATAGGCTTATCATACCCCAAGGCAGATTATTACCCCCTTTAATTAGCCCAAAAACAACCCCTAAAATAAGAGCAAAGATTACCGGCATAAAAACGGTAATAAAGCGCCCTAACATCTTGCCCCAATAGTATGATTTTAAAGATATCGGAAATGAGAGCATATACTCTAAAACATTACTTTCTCTATCGCTACTTATCGATTTAACCGTAGTAATTAGTATGAAAATCGGTAAAATTATAATTGTAACTTGGATAAATATTAAAAGTGTTCTGCTAAGTCCGCTAAAGCCCATAACTACGCTATCGCTAATTCCGGTTATAAAAAATAGCGCCATCAATCCGCCAAAAACAAGGCTATA
>CAZCOI010000166.1:0-7593 GCA_964500335.1 uncultured Nitratifractor sp. | reverse complement strand
GATTTAAATTTAAGTAAATTTGAAGGGGAGTTAAAAGAGTCTCAAGAGGTAGAAGCAATTGTTGATAATTCAAGATTTGAGATTGCTAAACACCACTCCGCAACCCATTTATTACACGCGGCTCTTAAACATATTTTGGGTGAGCATGTATCGCAAGCTGGTTCATATAACGATAGCAAAAGATTACGATTTGATTTTACCCACAATAGCGCATTAAGTAAAGAAGAGCTTAAAAAGGTGCAAGATTGGGTTAATGATAAAATTTTAAAAGCAATTGAAGTAAAAACCGAAATTATGGATATTCAAAGCGCTAAAAAAAGCGGTGCCGTTGCTCAATTTGGCGAGAAATACGGAAATAAAGTTAGAGTTGTTAGTATGGATAAAGCTTCTGTTGAGCTTTGCGGCGGAACGCATGTTAAAAATACCGGATTTATAGGTAGCTTTTTAATTGTAAAAGAGAGCGGTGTAAGTGCTGGAGTTAGAAGAATAGAGGCAGTTTGCGGTGCAAGTGCGCTTGAGATTATTAATAAAGATAAAGAGTTGCTTGAGGCTTTAGAGAGTGAGCTTAAAAATAGAGATTTAATTGTAGGTGTTAAGAGGTTAAAAGAAAATATTAAATCTCTAAAAAAAGAGCTTGAAGATGCACTAAATTCAACTAAAAAAGAGTTAAATACAACTACAATTAATGATACTACTATTATAGTTGATAAAATTGATGCAGGAGATATTAAAAAGCTAATAGATGAAGCAAAAAATAGATATGAGAAAGTTGCAATTATGCTTTTGCAAGTTAAAGGCAATAAAGTTTTATTGGCCGCAGGTGCTAAAGGGTGCGATATAAATGCTGGAGATTGGATTAAACAAATTGCACCAATTGTTGGCGGTGGAGGCGGCGGAAGAGCCGATTTTGCACAAGCTGGCGGCAAGGATATATCTAAAGTTGATAGTGCATTAAATAGTGCAAAAGAGTATTTGGAGAGTAGATTATAAAATGAGTAAAATAGCTAAAATATTTTTATTTATAATTGCTTTAACTCTTAGCTCCTGCGGTACAAATTTGCAAGAGAGTGAAAAAAGAGATATTGCTATATTTAATAAAAATAAAGATAGTGTTGTATTTATCTCTACTACAAATAAGGTAATTGATTATTATACATTAACAAAATATACAATTCCTAGAGGTAGCGGGAGTGGCTTTATTTGGGATAATAAAGGTCATATTGTTACAAATTATCATGTAATAAATGGTGCTTCTAGTGCAACTGTAAAGTTACATAATGGAAAGAAATATAATGCTTCTTTAGTTGGTGTTTATCCAAGAAGAGATATAGCAGTTTTAAAAATTGATGCTCCAAAGAATGAATTAAAACCAATTAAAATTGGTAGTAGTTCAAAGCTTCAAGTTGGACAAGCTGTATATGTTATTGGTAATCCATTTGGGCTAGATTGGACAATGACAAAAGGTATTGTTTCTGCATTAAATCGTAAAGTCCCAACAAATGACGGTATGTTAGTTAGCGGTGCAATTCAGACAGATGCGGCAATTAACCCGGGTAATAGTGGCGGAGTTATGCTTAATAGTTCTGGAGAGGTAATAGGTGTAAGTAATTTAATATACTCTCCAAGCGGCGGAAGTGTTGGTATTGGGTTTGGTATTCCAATCGATTTAGTAAAAAGGGTTGTAAATAAGCTTATAAAATATGGTAAATATATTAAGCCATCTATAGGTATAGAGACTGATGAGAGAATAAATAGATACTTAAAAAGAGATTTAGGCATAGGAGGCGTTGCAATTTTAGGCTTAGTTAATGGAAGCGATGCTAAAAATAAAAATTTAATTCCTGCTAGATTTTATAGTGATGGAACAGTAGATTTTGGAGATATTATAATCTCTGTTGATGGCAAAAAGGTTGAAAGTATAGAAGATTTAGATGATATTTTAGAGCAAAAAAAGGTTGGCTCCAATGTAGAATTGGGAATTTTAAGAGGTAACAAAAAAATAGAAGTTCCAATAAAATTGATAGGATTAGATAGCTAATGGTAAGATTATGCTCTAGTTCGCCTACAAGGGCGAAACTGCTAAAAAGTTTTAATATTGAATTTATTCAATCTAAAACAGACTTTAATGAAGAGAGCATAAAACAAAATATTCCTAAAAACTTTGTATATTATATTGCAAAAGGTAAATTGAATTCTGCTTTAAAATTGTATAGTTTAGATATTCCTATTTTAGTTGCTGATACTGTAGTTTGTGCTAATGGTAAGATTTTAAGAAAAGCTAAAGATAAAGATGATGCAAAAAAGATACTCTTAGAGCAGAGCAGTAATTCAATATCTATAATTACAGCAACTATTTTAAAATCTAAAAAGCTTGAATTTATTGATATTTCTCAAACTCTCTATAAATTTAGAAGTTTTGATAAAAGAGATTTAGAAGAGTATTTAAAATCAAATTTATGGCAAGGTAAAGCTGGCGCTTGTATGGTAGAGGGGTTTTGTAAAAAATATATTAAAGAGGTTATTGGCTTAGAATCTAATGCTATGGGGCTTCCTGTAGAAAAAGTTATTCCCTGGCTGGAGTTTTAATGTTTTATGATAATGAGCTAAAGGCATTAAAAAGAGCAAATCGATATAGAGAGATTGAGAGTTTTGAAGATATTATAGATTTTGCATCAAATGACTATTTGGGTTTAGCTAGTAGAAAAAAAAGCCTAAAAAAAGCCTATAAACTTTTAAAAGATTATAAAACTTTTGCACCAAAAGCAAGCCTGCTTGTAAATGGATACCACCCAATACATAAAAAGTTTGAAGAAAAAATTGCAAAAGTAAATGAGTTTGAAACTGCTCTTGTAGTTGGTAGCGGATTTTTGGCAAATATTTCGCTAATTGAAGCACTTGTTAGAAAAGAAGATGAGCTTTTTATCGATAGCGAATATCACGCAAGTGGGATTTTAGCAAGTAAATTGGTAAAAAATGTAACCGTTTTTAAACATAACTGCGCAAAAGATTTAAAAGAGAAATTAACTTTAAGTAAAGCAAAAAGAAAAATTATAGCAATTGAGGGTGTTTACTCTATGAGCGGCGATTTGGCAAACAAAGAGATTTTTGATTTGGCAAATAGTTTTAATGCGTTGCTAATTGTAGATGAGGCGCATAGTTCTGGAACAATTGGGAAAAATTTGCTTGGAATTTTTGATTATTACAATTTAAAAATAGAAAAAAACTATATTAAAATGGGAACGCTTGGAAAGGCTTATGGAAGTTATGGTGCATATATTTTAAGTAGCAAAGATATAAAAGAGTTTTTGGTAAATAGAAGCAAGCCAATAATCTATTCTACTGCACCATCTGTTTTTGATATTGCTTTAGCACTTATAAATTTAGAATATATTATGGCAAATAGTAATAAAATTAAAGATAAATTAGAAAAAAGGGTTAAATTATTAAAAGATATTTTAAATATTAAAACAGACTCTTTAATAGTTCCAATTAAACAAAAAAGTAATAAAGATGCAAAGATAAAACAGCATAAACTCTTAGAAAAAGGTTTTTTAGTAGGTGCTATTAGACAACCTACAGTAGAGGTGCCAATTTTAAGGGTAATTTTAAGACTTGGCGTAAAAAAAGAGAGCTTAAAAGAGCTTTTAGAACTTATAGGAAATAGTAGTGATTAAGATTAAAAAGTTAGAGATTTTAACAAAACAAAATAGTAAAAAATTAGTTGATATTAGTTTTGATATTGTAACTTCTACCGCTTTGGTAGGAGAGAGTGGAAGCGGAAAATCTTTAACACTAAAAGCAATTTTAAATCTACTACCAAGCAACCTTAAAACTACTATTAATATAGAGTCTCCTTTTAAGTTAGAGCGTGGTAAAAGTGTATCTTTTGTACCTCAAAATCCATTTACTGCACTATCTCCGCTAACAAAAATCTCTAAACAATTTTTTGCTGATGAAAATAGAGTAAAAGAGCTCTTTGAGATGCTAAATTTAGAAGAAAGATTATATAATGAGTATCCTCCAAATTTAAGTGGAGGACAGCTTCAAAGAGTGATTTTTGCAATGTCTTTAGTAAATAAACCAAAACTACTGCTTTTAGATGAACCAACAACAGCACTAGATAGCGACATTAGGCTAGATATGATAAATATGTTAAAAAAGCTTCAACAAGAGCTTAATTTTAGTATGCTTTTTGTAACTCACGAAATTGATTTAGCGGCAAATTTATGCGAAGATTTAGTAATATTAAAAAAGGGTTTAATTGTTGAAAGCGGAAAAAGTAAAGATATTATAAATAATCCTAAAGATAGCTACTCAAAACTCTTGATTGAGTCAAATTTTGCGAATAGAGAGTTTAGAAAATGATATTAAAAATAATAAAAATATTTGTAATTATTACACTTTTAGGTGTTGCTTTACTTACAGGTATTTTTATTTATGCTTATAAATCTGTAGATGCTGATGTTGATAGAGTTACAAAATATACTCCAGATACTTCAACAGAAATATTAGATAGAAATGGTAAAAGAATTGCCTATATCTTTAAAAAACGCCATAGACTCTATGCAACATATAATGAGATACCTTTTTATTTAATAGAGGGTGTTGTTGCAATGGAAGATACTAAATTTTTTGAACACAACGGGATAAATCCAGATGCAATTTTAAGAGCTGTTATAAAAGATATAAAAGCAAGAAAATTTGTAGAGGGTGGTAGCACAATAACTCAGCAGTTAATTAAGAATATGTATCTCTCAAGCAAAAAGAAGCTTAGCCGTAAACTAAAAGAGGCAATTTTAGCAATAAAGATAGAAAACAAATTATCAAAAGAGGAGATTTTAGAGAGATATCTAAATGAAATCTCTTATGGAAATAACTATTTAGGAGTAAAAACAGCCGCTGAAGGATATTTTAGAAAACCTTTAAGCAGTTTAACTTTAAAAGAATCTGCTATGCTTGTAGCAATACCAAATGCACCATCTTATTACAATCCTTTAAAACACTACAACAGAACAATAAAAAGAGCAAATTTAATTTTAAAAAGGTTAAAAAAGCTTGGCTGGATTACTCAAGATGAATATAACAGTGCAATAAAAGAGAGACCAAAAGTTTATAAAACCTCTTTAACTCAAAATGTAGCTCCATATATTGTAGATGAAGTTGTGAGGCAATTTAGTAAAAAATTTAAAGATTTAAAAACAGGCGGATATAAAATATTTACAACTATAGATTTAGAGAAACAAAAAATTGCAAAAGAAGCTCTAAAATTTGGTTTTAATAATACACTTAATTTTATTAAAGAGGATGCAAATAGTACAAATTTAAATGGAGCTTTTGTAGCGGTAGATAATAAAACAGGAGATATTTTAGCTTTAGTTGGAGGGGTAGATTATAAAAAGAGTGCTTTTAATAGAGCAACTATGACAAAAAGACAACCAGGTTCTGCATTTAAACCATTTATTTATCAAACTGCTCTTGATTTAGGATATAACCCAGCAACTAAACTAACAGACTTATCAAGAACTTTTAAATATACAAAAGATGGAAAAACCGTTACTTGGACACCAAAAAATTATGAAAGAGATTTTAAAGGATTTATTCCTTTAAGAGAGGCTCTTGTACACTCTAGAAATCTAGCTACTGTAAATTTGGTATATGATATTGGGCTTCAAAAAATAAGAAACCGATTAGCAAAACTAGATGTTAAAAATATTCCAAATGATTTATCTATATCTTTAGGAAATTTGGCAATTAGCCCTTTAAAGATGGCTCAAATATATACAATATTTTCAAATTACGGGCATATGATTGAACCAAGACTAGTTAGTAAAATTGTATCTAAATATAACTCTGTACTATTTGAAACTCGCCCAAAAGAGATATTAAACTTTACAAAACCAGAACAAGCATATCTGATGACTACAATTTTAGAAGATGTTATAAAAAGAGGTACAGGCAAAAATGCTAATGTTGATGGTATTGAACTTGCTGGAAAAACCGGAACAACAAATAGCTATATAGATGCATGGTTTTGTGGATATTCCCCAACAATTACAACTATTGTTTGGTATGGAAGAGATAAATATAAACCTATAAAAAAGGGTGCTACAGGAGGTAAAGTTGCCGCACCTGCATTTGCTAAATTTTATCAAAAACTATTAAAGATTAATCCAAACATAGAAAGAAAATTTAAAATTCCAAATGGAGTATTTGTAGGTGAGATTGATGGGCATGAAGAGTATTATACTTCTATATCTCCTCTTCCTCAAAATGACCCAAATGCAGATATATTTGAAGAGTCAGCAAATATTCCTGGTGTATTTAAACAAGATAATAATAATTCAAAGCCAAAAAGCAGTTCTAATGTTGAGGTTATTAAAGATGATGAAGATTCAACAGTTATAACACCAATAGAGATTGATGAAACAATTATTGATGAAAATGGGCAAAGTGAACTTCAAGATAGTGAAGATGTAGAGGTGCTTTATTAATTTTAGAGTTAAGAGTTCAGGGTTTAGTGGTTAGTGGTTAGTTTTAAAAAATACTTTACTTTTTATTTTTTATATTGTATAATATGAAAAATACTTCTAAAGGTGTAGCTATGAAAAGGGTAATTGTTTCATTACTTAGTGTTGTATCGATAGCTTTTGCTTCTCCAGCTGTAATGGGTGGTATATCTTATAAATTTGGAGCTAAAGATAATGGTTTATCTGGAGCTGGTGCAACATTAAAGGTTTTATCTACCGACAAAGAGAAAAAGCCTGTTATTGGAGCTGGAGTAAGCTATTATCCATGGGCTAGTGAAGATAAAAAGTTTGGTGTAGATGTAAGTGTTGGTTATAATTTTAGCAAAGGTGCAGTAATGGGCGGTTGGGACTTTTTGCAAAATCAACCTAGTGTATCTTTAGGTTATAACAAAGGCATTAATACTACAGATGATAATAAATTTACATCAGATATTCAAGATGCAAGATGTACTAAAGCTAAAGAAGCAGAGGAGAATACTCAATCTAAATAGGAGTAACTACAAGTTACTCTTTTTTCTCATTTGCTTGGGCTATTAAAACTCCTTCTAATAGCTTATCAATATCGCCATCTAAGATTGCTTCTACATTTGTAAATGCCTCTTTGCTTCTTGTATCTTTTACTTGC
The DNA here is from genome assembly GCA_964500335.1 of uncultured Nitratifractor sp. Lineage (GTDB taxonomy): Bacteria > Campylobacterota > Campylobacteria > Campylobacterales > Sulfurovaceae > JAADEQ01. Next base: position 441 of record CAZCOI010000166.1, on the reverse strand, counting down.
TGATATGGTTGTAATACATACGATCTAATTTGATGCCCCCATCCAATTTCGCTCTTTTCTATGCCATCAATTTCTGCCTGTTTTTTAGCCATCTCATACTCATATAGGCGTGATTTTAGCATCTTTAAAGCTGCTGCTTTATTTTTGTGCTGGCTTCTATCGTTTTGGCACTGCACAACAATGCCTGTTGGAATGTGTGTAATTCTAATAGCACTTTCAGTTTTGTTTACATGTTGTCCGCCAGCGCCACTTGCACGGTAAGTATCTATTCTTATATCTTTATCTTCTATCTCTATATCGATATCATCATCAATTTCTGGCGAAACCATAACAGAGCTAAAAGATGTGTGCCTTTTTGCATTTGCATCAAATGGGCTAATTCTAACAAGCCTATGGATTCCATTTTCTACTTTTAAATATCCATACGCATTTTCGCCTTTA
>CAZCOI010000165.1:0-1654 GCA_964500335.1 uncultured Nitratifractor sp. | reverse complement strand
TGCGCAACCTTCAGTTTTTCCAACAGTTTATGTTAGTTCAAAAGAGGTTGCAGATAGTGCTATTGGACAATTTGATGTATATGCCACCCCATTACAAATGGCGATTGTAGCAAGTGTAGTTTATAATAATAAATTGATACTACCTTCAATAATTAAAAATGAAAAATATAAAGTTATTAAAGATTCATTTATTAAAACAGATATGATACAAAAAATTCAATATGCTATGCGCAAGGTTGTAACGGAAGGTACAGCATATCAAGTTTTTAGAAAAGAGTTTAAAAATATAAAAGTTTATGGAAAAACCGGAACTGCTCAAAAAGGAAAAAAATATTTAGATGGTTGGTTTATATGTTTTACAAAAGGGTTAAAAGAGAATTTAATAATTGCTACATTAGTTAAAAATTCTGGTTTAGGTGCAAACTATGCGGCACCAATTAGTAAAGAAATTATTAAGGCTTGGATAAAATATAATAATAAAAGAAAAGATTAATTTTTTATTAATTTTTAACGCTTTTTAGATAAAATATCTTCAATTAAATATAATAGGATTGTATATGAATATTAGGCAAAAGTTCTTAGATTTTTTTGAAGAGAGAGGGCATAAAGTTGTGCCAAGTTCGCCGCTTGTGCCAAATGACGATTCGCTTTTATTTACAAATGCCGGAATGGTGCAGTTTAAAAAAATTTTTACAGGCGAAGAGCCAATACCCAATCCGCCAAGAGCTACAAGCAGTCAAACTTGTATAAGAGCAGGCGGTAAACATAACGATTTGGATAATGTGGGATATACCGCAAGACATCATACATTTTTTGAGATGCTTGGTAACTTTAGCTTTGGAGATTATTTTAAAAAAGAGGCAATTGCGTATGCTTGGGAGTTTATTACAGGCAAAGATTATTTAAATTTACCTATCGATAGACTTTGGGTTACGGTACATGAGAGCGATGATGAAGCGTATGAGCTTTGGAAAGAGCATATTAGCGAAGATAGAATATTGCGCTTTGGCGATAAAGATAACTTTTGGCAAATGGGCGATACCGGACCTTGCGGACCTTGTAGCGAAATATTTTACGACCAAGGAGCAGAGCATTTTAATAGCAAAGAAGATGTTATGGGGGGTGAAGGTGACAGATTTTTAGAGATTTGGAACCTTGTTTTTATGCAATACGAAAGAGATAAAGAGGGCAATTTGCATCCGCTTCCAAAACCAAGTATTGATACTGGAATGGGGCTTGAGAGAGTGGTTGCCATTAAAGAGGGGGTATTTAATAATTTTGATAGCTCTTTATTTAGACCTATTATTGATAAATTATCCCAAATTGTAGGTAGTAAGCCAACAGATAAAAATATAGCTTCATATAGAGTAATTGCCGATCATTTGCGCTCAACTACATTTTTATTGGCTCAAGGCGTAACTTTTGATAAAGAAGGAAGAGGTTACGTTTTAAGAAGAATTATGCGCCGAGCTATAAGACACGGCTATTTGTTAGGTCTTAAAGAGCCGTTTACGTATAAGCTTGTAGATACTTTAGTTGAAATTATGAAAGATCCGTATGATTATTTAGAAGAGAAAAAAGAGGCCGTAAAATCGGCTATGAAGCTTGAAGAAGAGAACTTTTTTAAAACTATAGAATCTGGAATTAAACTATT
>CAZCOI010000164.1:0-1862 GCA_964500335.1 uncultured Nitratifractor sp. | reverse complement strand
GGCAAAGAGCCACTTGGTGCAATATATCTATCTATAACATCTAAATATTCCACAGGAATATAGAGCATCTCTTCATTTTGATACTCAATCTCTACAAAATCTTTAAATCTTCCTAAAACCTCGCGCTTTTTAATACCTTTGAATACTCCAACACCATAATTTTCGTGCACAACATATTCACCAACTTTTATCTCATCTAGTATAAGAGTTGGTTTTTTGATTTTTCGCTTTTTTTCCTCTTTGTTTAGAGATAAAACAAGCTCATCTCTTGAGCCAATATTAAGATAACAGCTACAATATTTAATATTAAGTTTTGCCAAATCTACAACACCACTTGCTCTAATTGCAGTCTCGTTTTTAGCAACTATTGTTATCTTTTTATCGCTATTTGCACTAATTGTATGGTTAATATCGATAACTTCAAGCTCTCTATACTCTTTTGCTTCACTCAAAAATAGCCCCTCAAAGCTATCTTTTGCAATAAGAGGCTCATTTTGGCTATTTAGCTCATAATAATCTTCTATCTCGCTTACTAAAGCTTTGCTAGCTAAGATATGTTTAAATCTTTTTAAAAAATTTATAGAGAGCTCACCCAAATTCCAGATACCCAAAGATGCAATATCTTTTACAAAGCTATTGTATGGCGACCTTTGCACCCTTTGCTCAAGAGCTTCATAGCTACTTTTATCTAGCGACAAAAAGGCAGCATTTATTACAATTTTATCCAACTCTTGGCTAAATCTTTTTTGAGTTGAGATATCAAACTCTCTAATCTCTTCTACCTCATTATCAAAAAGCCCAACTCTTATTGGGTTTTGGTAATTTGGTGGAAAAATATCTATTATCTCGCCCCTAAAACTCACCTCTAAAGGTGCACTTACTACATCTACAAAGCTATATCCCCAAAAGTATAGCTTATCTTTTAACTCTTGCAAATCTAAACTATCGCCAAACTCAATAGTAAAACTTTGTAGATATTTAGCATCTGGCATTGGAATAGTAAGAGTTCTAAATGGCGCAATTAAAAAACTACCTTTATTGCTATAAAACTCTCCCAAAGCATAAAATGCTGTTGCAATATCTTGCATATAACTTCTTGCATCATCACCAGGTAGCAATCTAATATCAGGCAAAACATAAGCACTCTTGCCTAGATACTCAAACACCCCCAAAGCCCTCTTTGCCTCTTTGTTGTTTTCAACCAACAATACCCTAAAATCATCTCTATTATATTTTATACTCTCAAATAAATTAGCACTATTCATAATATTCCTATCTCTTTATTACTCTTAAAAATGCTCTTTAAGATTTTCAAAACTATTTGATTGAACAACTTTAAGCTCACTTGATATCACTTCAAAGTGCTTTTTAGCACATTTGATTTTTGATGACTCTATAGTTTTGATATCCAAATCCAAGCTACTCCCCTTACTCTCAACTATAAAATAAAGCTTTTCTTCATTATCATCTTCAACTAAAACAGCCCAGTCTGGATTGTAAGAGCCTAAAGGAGTGTTTATCTTAAACCAAGATGGAAGTTTAGTAAAAAGTTTTACTCTCTCATTTTGATTAAACTCTATAGCAAAATTTTTCTCAACATTAGAATCATAAATAGTATGAGTATATATAGATTTATTTGTTTTATTTTCTATCATATTTGATGACAAATATCCGTAGAGTTCTTGATTTTCAAAACACTCTTGAGCATAATAATAGTTATATCCCAAACGATGATACTTTATTCCATCTACTATAAAACTACTCATCACTTTTTTTATGATTTTCACTGCCAAATCTATAAACTTTTGAGGATTATTTTTAAAGCTTTGGAGTTTATCGCTTTTTATAAGAATCTTGGCAAT
>CAZCOI010000163.1:0-17551 GCA_964500335.1 uncultured Nitratifractor sp. | reverse complement strand
AAGATTAGTTTTTTTAACTGCCAAAACTTCAACATCTCTAAAACCGGCTCTAAATAGCCAATTTTTAAGTGCATTAATTGTAGGTATAAAATAGATATTTGGGATTTTTGAGTATCTATCTTTTGGTGTTAGGCAAATATCGCCGTCTCCATCAATCATAAATGTATCTAAAATTAGCTCTCCGCCACTATTTAGAGCTTTATATAAAGATTTTAAGCTTTTAATCGGGTCGCTTCTATGATACAACACCCCAAGGCAAAAAATAGTATCAAATTTATGCTCAAAAAACTCTAAATGCTCTATTCCTAAAAGCTCGTAAACAATATTACTTTTTATAAATTTATTAATAAAATTAAATTGCATAAAATAAAGAGCTGATGGGTCAAACCCAACAAGCTTTTTAGGCTTTTGTTTTAGCATTCTAAATAGATAATATCCGTTATTACACCCGACATCCGCAACAACTCTATTTTCCAAATTAAAATGCGGCTCTAATAGATTGTATTTAATAAAGCTTTGCCATTCGCTATTTATAAAAAGCTCTCCTATTTTAAAAGGACCTTTTCGCCAAGGCTTCATTAATTTTGCAATTTGGGTTATTTTATCTTTGTTTTGCTCTAAATAAGATTGCTCTAATAAAATTGTAATTGTATCGTCTAAAAAAATATCGCTAACTTTTGGCTCTTTTAAACTATTTAGCGCCTCAACCAGCGGGGCGATATTTTTCCACCCAAGCCACTTTTGGCGCTCTTTTCTAACTAAATCTAAATCCATCTATTTTAAATAAGCTTTTTTAATTACAACTTTTTTTATAGGTCTATCACCGGGTTTTGAAGTGGCAACTTGACTAATTTTTAAAACGGTATCTTGCCCTTTAATAACCTCTCCAAAAATTGTATAGCCGCCATTTAGCCAAGGTGTAGGTGCTACGGTTATAAAAAATTGACTGCCGTTTGTATTTGGCCCTCTATTTGCCATTGCAAGAAGATAAGGTCTATCAAAAACTAAATTTGGTGCATACTCGTTTTTAAACTCTTTACCCCAAATAGACTCTCCACCCATTCCGGTACCTGTTGGGTCGCCTCCTTGAATCATAAAACCTTTAATTACGCGGTGAAAAATTGTTCCGTTATAGTAGCCTTTTTGAACCAATTTAGTAAAATTTTCAACCGCTAACGGAGCTTTTTTAGGAAAAAGCTTAAGCTCGATATTTCCGTAATTTGTCTCTAAAACAACATTAGCACTCAAAAAAGTTACTAAAAAGATAGCAACTAATAGTAATTTTTTCATACTCTCTCCTTCTTAATTATTTGGCAAACTCTACTGCTTGGGTTTGTCTAATTGCATTTACTTTGATAACACCAGGATATTTTAACTTTTGTTCAATATCTTTTGCAATATTGTGAGTTAAAAGGGTAAGTTCATCATCATTTACTTCCATAGAATCAATAAATACTCTAATCTCTCTTCCTGCATTAATTGCATATGCCTGCATTACACCTTTATGACTTAAAGCTATATTTTCAAGCTCTTTAACTCTTTTTGTAAAGCTCTCTAAAACTTCTCGTCTAGCACCCGGACGCGCCGCACTTAATACATCTGCCGCACAAACAGCCGCCGCTTCTATTGATTGGGGCTCCTGATGCCCATGATGAGCATAAATTGCATTTATTACAATAGGGTCTTCATTATATTTTTTACAAAGCTCTGCACCCAAATCTACATGAGTTCCATCATAATCTTGAGTTAAAGCCTTTCCAATATCGTGTAACAGGCCTGCTCTTTGAGCTAGTTTTTCATCTCCTCCCATCTCAGCGGCTAATGATTTAGAGAGCCTAGCAACTTCTAAAGAGTGTAAAAGAACATTTTGACCATAACTTGCACGATATTTCAAACGACCTAGCAATTTCAAAAGCTCTTCATGCATTGGATATAACCCTAAATCAATTACAACTTTTTCGCCCTCTTCGTAGATTTTTTGTTCAAACTCACTTTGTACTTTTTCGTGAATCTCTTCGATTTTTGCTGGATGAATTCTGCCATCTTCTACAAGGCGTTTTATAACTTCTGTTGCAATTGCACGACGATATAAATTAAAATTACTTACTAAAATAACTCCTGGAGTATCATCTATTATAATATCAACTCCTAAAAGTTGCTCTAATGTTTTAATGTTTCTTCCATCTTTTCCAATGATTCTTCCTTTATGCTCATCACTTGGAAGATTTACACTATTTATAAGTCTCTCTCCTGCAAAGTCACCTGCATATCTTGCAACTGCTTGAGCCAACATATAGTTAGCTAATTTTTCTCTCTCCTCTTCTGCCTTTTTGATAGCTTTTCTTGAAAGTTTTGCTAAATCACACTCTATCTCTTGCTTATGAAGCTCTAAAAGTTTCTCTTTAGCCTCATTTTTTGTCATTGAAGCAACTTTTGAAAGCTCATTAGTTAAATTAGCAATTTTCTTCTCTTCTGCTTCTATTAACTCTTTTAATCTTGCATCTTTTTCATTTAAGGCTCTTATTTTTCTTTCGATAGATTGCTCTTTATCTTTAGCAATAATTTGAAGCTGTTTTGCCTCTATCTCTTGCTCTTTAACTTTTGCTTTTGCATCTTCTAAAAGTTTTTGAGCCTCATTTTTAATTACTGCGGCTTTTGCTTTTGCCTCTAGCTCATACTCTTTAAACTTGCTTTTACCATACATTATAGAAGCAAACCAGCCAACCCCTACACCAAAAATAAATAGAATAAATGGTATTATCATATCTAATAGTTCTGACAAGTTCATCCTTTAAGAAGAACCAAATTAAACATCAATTTCTATGATAGAGTTAGCAAATAGATAATCAGCTGATATATCATAACTATTTGTTATTTCTTTATCTATACAATATATATATCTTTGCAAAAATATAGTTTTATCTATTTTACTACTATATTTGCTATAAAATCTATCATACATTCCTTTACCAAAGCCAACTCTTCGGTATGTTGAATCTATACCTAAAATAGGAACAATGGCTAAATCTATCTTTTTTACTTTTTTATATGAGTTATTTGGTTCTTTTATTCCAAAATTTTTTTTATTTAATGGTAATCTATATTTTACCAATTTAAATCTATCCCCTATTATAAAAGGAACATACAAATTATACCCACATTCTCTTAATAGCTTAATTAGTGGTACTATGTTTGGCTCAGTTTTTAGAGGAATAAATAACATAATATCTTTTGCTTTTATATTTTTTATAAAATTAAATAGCTCTTTAGTTAATAGTTTATCAATTTTATAGTTGTTTACTCTTTTTTTACTCAACCTTTTTAATGCCTCTTTTCTAAAGCTATTTTTTAATTCTGATTTGTTCATTCTTGTACTCACCCCAAGCATATATTTGCTATAATATTACACAATTATAACTATAAGGATATTAATGTTTGGTTTTATAAAAAAGGCATTTAGCAAAGATAAAAATAAAGAAGATAATTTAAAACCTAAAAGAGATAAGATTGATAAAGATGAGTTAGAAGAGCTACTATTAGAAGCAGATGTAAATTATGAGTTAATAGAAAATATCTTAGAACAACTCCCAGAGCAGATAAAAAGAGTTCAGCTATATAACTCTTTAATATCTATATTTGATTATAAAGCAAATTGGATTTATCCAGATAACCAAAAACCTTTTGTAGAGATGATTATAGGAGTAAATGGCGCTGGTAAAACTACTACAATTGCAAAATTAGCATATAAATATAAACAAGATGGCAAAAAAGTAATGCTTGGAGCAGGTGATACTTTTAGAGCCGCGGCAATTGAACAGCTTACAAGATGGGCTAATAGATTAGAGATTCCAATAGTTGCCACAAAACAGGGGCATGACCCATCAGCTGTAGTTTTTGATACAATAAAATCTGCAATTGCTAAAAATATAGATAATGTAATTATAGATACTGCCGGAAGATTACACACTCAAAAGAATTTAAGTGAAGAGCTAAAAAAGATGGTTAGGGTTGCAAACAAAGCATTAGAGGGAGCACCTCATAGAAAACTTTTAATATTAGATGGCACTCAAGGAAGCTCTACAATAAATCAAGCAATTGCCTTTAATGAAATAATAGGAATTGATGGTATTATTATTACAAAACTTGATGGTACTGCAAAGGGTGGTTCTATTTTAAGTATAGCAAATGAGCTAAAGATGCCGCTATACTATATAGGTGTTGGTGAAAAGCCAGAAGATTTAATTAAATTTGATGTTAAATGGTATATAAACTCTATTTTAGATGAGATATTTGGTAAAGAGAGTTAATCTCTTTACGCACTTAGCTTTTTAATAATATCAATTTTTAAATCTTGCAGATTTGCAGAGAGCGAATATATTAGATTACTATCTATATCTTGATGCTCTTTTAATTTTTGTTCTATCTCTTCTATTGATTTAATAAACTTTTTAGCATCAATCTTTTTTGCAATTATTTTTAAATCTTTTAAAAGAGAAAATGTTTGTTCATAACGATTCTCTTTTATATATCTTTCAAGCATTTTATCACTATCACTATAAATAGCAATAAACTCTTTTAAATCTTTTTTACTAACCTTTTTTTTGAATTTCTCTTCTAGTATTTGTCTTTTTTTTGTTAATTTAATTGGAAGATATTGATGTAGAATCGATTCTAAATCATTTTTATTAAATGGTTTTGGTAAATAAGCATCAAAACCTAATTCAAAAATCATATCTACACTGCTTTGCTCTGTAGAAAAAGATGAGTGTATAACTACAGGAGTTGCGTTAAATTTACTATTTTCTCTTATTTTTTTAATAGTTTCATAACCATCTAGTTTTGGCATTATGCTATCTAAAATAATTAAATCAAAACTCTCACTTTTTAGAGTTTTTAGTACATCTTCACCATTAGTATTAGTTATTACATCTAAATTATATTGTCTTAACATATATGAAAGAATATGTAAATTTGTAACATCATCATCTGCTACTAAAACTTTACCTCTTTTTGGTTTATTCTCTTTTTGCTTTTGAGGCTCTATTGTATTTGAATTTCTATAATCCATCTCATTGCCATATAGCTTAGATACAGCATCAAAAATCGAAGTAGCTAAAGCATTTAAATTTACAACTTCATCTACTAATTTGGCTGGGTAAAGACTATTTTTCTTATTAACCAATGCGACAATTTTAAAATCGCTATACTGTTTTATTGTCTCTAAATAGTCTGTTAAGATAGGTTCAAATAGACTGCTATTCATAAATACAACATCAAAATCCATAAAGTTTGGAATCTCATGATTTAGCTCTTTTATAGATTCTACAGTTGTTTCAAAATTTAAACTTTTTAGATATTGAGCAATTGCATAGCTATGTGAATCATCTATAATTAAAGCTTTTTTAGAGTTTCTTAATCTCTTTTCTGGCTCTTTTACTTCTATATTTTCGTATTGAATATCAATAGGTATAGATAATTCAATTTTATATCTATCTTCATCGGTAATAATTTTTACTGTTGAGTTTATTCTATCTGCCAAATTTTTTACTAAATATAGATAGACTCCATAATATTTATTATCTTCTACTATATATATAGGGTCAAGATTATTTTGGAATAGCTTATGAGTATTTTCTGTAATTGGCATATCTCTATCTATTTTTACAAAAAGTTTATTTTTACTCTCATCTACCTCTATTACAAAACTAGGCTCTTTAAATTGATGCTCATTTACTTGAAGCTTATTTAATAAGAAGATAATATCAAATATAATCTCTTTATTTGCTACTATTTTATAATTTCTTACTTTTAAATTTGATTTATTTACTATATTATATTCATCTAGTTCATCTAACATATCGCTAATTAAAAAAGATTCTACTTTTCCAATAGGTTTATTATCTAAAGCTTTAAGAAAAATATCCTCTTCTTGATTTGATAAAAAAATCTCTTTATAGTGTTTTTGTATATTTTTTAAAACTTTAGTGTTAAAAGTGTTAGTTTCATTTTTAATACTATTTTCTAAATTTTTTGTAGAATCTATTCTATGTTTATTTATGTCATAAATATATCTAAATTTAGACTTAGTATCACACTTCTCTTTTATGATTTTTTCTTTTATAACTTTTTTACTATTTTTCAAATCTTTTATAAGAGAGACTAAAATTAAGAAAAATAGTAATGTCAATACAAATATAACAATCCAGTCCCAAGATATGTTAGTAAAATTTCTAAAATCGTAGGCATTAAGTATATCTAAAGTAAAAACAGATATAAGTAAAACCGTAATTTGGATTCTCTTCAAAATTGTATTCTCCTTATTATTTGTCTAATCATAACATAAAAAAGCTATTATTTAAATAATATATTACAAATTTGCATATTAATTTTTATCTTTTTTTACTTATGTTATATATAGTATATAGTACAATAAGGTAAATTTTAAGTAGGTTTTATTATGGCAAAAAAGAGCAGTTTATTTGAATGTCAAAATTGTGGATATCAAAGTTCAAGATGGGTTGGTAAATGTCCAAATTGTAATAGTTGGGATTCTCTAATAGAGCTAAATAGTGAGCAGATAGAGTTTCTTAAAAAAAACACCAAAAGTCACTCTCTATCTTCAAAAGCTATACCAATAACAGATATAAAAGCTCAAGAGATTAGCAGATTTAGCTCTAACTCAAAAGAGTTAGATTTAGTTTTAGGTGGAGGTATAGTTCCTGGCTCTTTAACCTTAATTGGCGGAAGCCCTGGTATTGGTAAATCAACACTACTTTTAAAAATTGCCGGGAATTTAGCAAATTTAGGTAAAAGTGTATTATATGTATCTGGAGAAGAGTCGGCTTCTCAAATAAAATTAAGAGGCAACAGACTTGGAGCAAATAGTAAAAACTTATATCTATTAGCAGAGATTAATTTAAGTTCAATTATAGAAGAGATAGAGTCTAAAGAGTACTCTTTTATTGTAATTGATTCTATTCAAACAATATATGATAGCGATATACCATCGGCTCCTGGCTCTGTTACACAAGTTAGGGCAATTACATTTGAGTTAATGAGGATTGCTAAATCTAAAGAGATACCTATTTTTATTATTGGTCATATCACAAAAGAGGGCTCGATTGCAGGACCAAGAGTACTTGAACATATGGTAGATACGGTTTTATATTTTGAAGGCGATAGCAATAGCGATTTAAGATTGCTTAGAAGTTTTAAAAACCGCTTTGGCTCTACTAATGAGGTAGGAATTTTCGAAATGGATAGCAGCGGCTTAAAAGATGCAAAGAGTATGAGTGAGAGATTTTTTAATAAAGAGTCTTTGCTTCCTGGTTCTGCTCTAACAATTATTATGGAGGGTTCAAGACCAATAGTTATTGAGGTTCAAGCTCTAGTTACTCCAGCTTATTCAAACAGCAAAAGAAGCTCTACAGGTTTTGATAGTAATAGATTAAATATGCTTTTAGCCCTACTTGAAAAAAAGCTAGATTTACCTTTAGGAACTTATGATATATTTGTAAATGTGGTCGGCGGTATAAAAATAAATGAGCCAAGTGCCGATTTAGCAGTAGTAGCGGCAATTCTAAGCAGTTTTAGAGAAAGAGAGCTTAGCTCTAAAACTCTATTTTTAGGAGAGGTAAGCCTTACTGGTGAGGTTAGAGATATTCCAAATCTGCTTCAAAGATTAAAAGAGGCTAAAACACAAGGTTTTGTTAATGCAATTGTACCTAGTAAACCAATTGAAAAAATTGATATAAAATGCTTTATAACTGAAAGTGTTGAAAAAATAATAGAATGGATGTAGTATGAGTATAAGAGTTGGTACAGATATTGTTAGTGTTAGCAGAGTTAAAAAATCTATAGATAAATTTGGTAATAAATTTTTAGATAGATTTTTAACAAGCAGTGAAATTAGCAGAGCTAAAAAGATTGAATCTATTGCAGGATTATGGGCGGCAAAAGAGGCTATTTCTAAAGCTTTAGGATGCGGTATAGGAAAAGAGCTTAATTTTAAAGATATAGAAATTTATAAAGATAGCAAAGGTGCGCCCCACTTTAAAATAAAAAATAGTAACTTTAATATTGTAGATTCTTCACTATCTATATCTCATGATAAAGATTTTGCAATTGCAGTTGTAATTATAAACTATTTATAATATTAAATAATATATAATTAGTTATATATATCTATTTATAGGAAGTAATTATGAGAATAACTATATTATCACTTATTTTAATTATAGCATTTTTTATGAACGGTTGTTTAGTAGATAGAATTAAACAAAGAATGTATGTAAGAAAATTAATGCAACAGCAAAAAGTTCATGTAGTACAAAGTTTTAAAAAACCAAAAAAATTATATACTCCATCTCCAGCACCTAACCTAGAGCAATCAACAAAATCTACTAAAAAGAGCATTAAAAAGAAAAAGATAGTTAAAAAAAGAGTAACCAAAAAAAGCAAAACAGTTATTAAAAAAGTAACTCCAGAACCATATAGCATAGAAAAAGATGAAGCAGACCCAGAACTGCTTGGACCTCAAACTACACTAAAATCAAACCCTTTAAAGGATAAAGGAAAAATTTAACCACCCCCAACAAAATGTAGCAACTCTACCTTATCACCCTCTTTTATTGGGTGAGTTTGCCAATTATCTTTTTTTACAATTTCCATATTTATAGCAACTGCCATAACTTTATCTTCTATTTTTAACTCTTTTAACAGCTCATCTACTTTAATATTTTTTGCAACATCTAACTCTTTACCATTTACTACTATTTTCATATATTATTCCTAATTTTTAGTGGATTTTATCAAAAATTTAACAAATCTCAAGTAAAATCTACCATATTTTACCTAAAGGAAATGATTATGTATTATAAGGTAGCACTCATTTTTATTATCTCTATATTTATTAGCGGTTGTAGTTTTACAAAAATGTTAAGACCAAAAGCTCCTGTAACTAAAGAGAATAACACAACAAAAGCTATGGAAGATAACTCAACAATTATACCTTTAAAAAATAATAAAATAGTTGAGACAAAAGATAAATATAATCTAAAACCAGAACCTTTTAGCCTTGAGAGCAACGAAGATGACCCAGAACTTTTAGGACCTCAAAGCACAATAAAAGATAGATTGACAAAAGAAGATGATACTTTAGAAGAAGACTCTTCAACTTCTAATCAGCAAACAGCAAATAATAATGATAAAACAAAAGAGCTTTAAGCTCTTTTTATCATCTCTTCTAAAGTAATTTTAACATTTTTTGCTAATGCATTAACATCATAACCACCCTCTAAAAAAAATAGTTTTGGAACTTTAGGTTTTAAATCTAAAATTTTTGCAACCATACTTCTAATACCACTATGCGTAATATCAAGCATTGCTAAAGGGTCGCTCTCATGCAAATCATAACCAGCTGAGACTAAAATAATATCAGGATTAAAATTATTAATTAAAGGTGGAAGCTCTTCTTCATAAACTTCTAAAAGCTCTTTATCTGTAGAGTTTGGCATTAATGGGTAGTTAAATGTAAAGCCCTCTCCCCTACCCTTGCCAATTTCATCTGGATTACCGCTACCAGGATATGCAAAAGCTTGATGAGTGCTAAAATAAAATACACTATCATCACTATAAAAGGTATCTTGTGTGCCATTTCCATGATGGACATCAAAATCTATAATAAATACCTTTTTAAAACCATTATTCTGTGCATATCTTGCACTTATTGCAATATTATTAAAAAAGCAAAAACCCATAGCTCTATCTGGTGTAGCGTGGTGTCCTGGAGGTCTTATAGCCAAAAAGCCAATATTTGCTTGATTATTTTTTATTAAATCAATAGCCTTTAGTCCAGCTCCTACAGCAAAAAGTGCACTTTTAAAAGTATCTTTTACTGCATGAGTATCAGCATCTAAAGATTTCTCAAATTTGCTTGCTTCTTGAATATTATAGTAGTGAATTTTTGAATGAACCAATAAAATATCTTCCATTTTAGCCTCTTTAGGCAATATATAATTTAGATTAGTTTTAATTGGTTCAATCTCTTTAGATATAGCAATTAATCTATCTTTAGACTCTGGATGATTAATAATATCGTGTTTTAAAAAAATCTCATCACTAATAAAAAGAGGCTTCATAATCTTCCTTTAGTTTAAATCAAACAAATCTTTAACTCTTACCCAATTTTCTAAACCATTTTTCCATATATAGCTAGCCGCAATTAAAGTGCCATTATCTATAAAATTTAAAATATCATCTTTTGTATATGGACCATCGGGCTTTGAGTTTTTTATAATATAGTAGATATCTTTTTTATCCTCTTCATATATTCCGGTATAGTTAGGAAGCTCTTGCTCCGCTTCTATATAGGTAGTAGTTATCTTATCTAACATTAACCCTTTTTTTTGGAAACTCTCTATTATATAAGAGTAAACATATTGGCTAAAGTCATCTTTATTGCTTGCTAAAAGATAAATAGAGCTTTTTCTATTTACAAGCGCATCTATAAGTGCACTATTAAAGATAGATTTAATTATATTTTTATAGTTATCTTTATCTAACTCTTTTAAAATAAAATCTAAAAAGAGCTTTATTTTATAAACATGTACTTCAAAAGTTCCCATAGCTTCAACTTTTGCAATCGAGTTATCTTTATCATGCAATAAAATTGGCTCTTTTGTATCCCAATAAAAAGTAAAAGTATCTCTATTTAAAAAATATACATCTAGCTTAAAAGGCTCATCATAATTACTATCCCAATTGAGCTCTTTTGCAATATTTGGGAGAGTCTCTCTATTTAAAAGATACTCTCCATAAGTAAAAGTATCAAAAATATTACTATTTAAAGCAAATATTGCAATCTCTCCTTCATTAACTTTGAGTTTGGCATTGTAACTTATCTCTTTATCATTGAGCAAAAATTCAAAAAAAAGCTCCTCTTTATTGTTATCTTTCCACTCAATAGTATCGATAAAATCACCAAATAGCCAACTCTTTAAACCCATACTACTCTTTATTCTCTATTGTTTGAGTCTCATTTTTGCTAAGAGCCTCTTGTTTTGCTTTTGTTGCAAGAAGCGCCTCTTTTAAGGCTTTTTCTGTATTTGCTAGCTCAATTTCTGCTTTTGCTCTTGCCTCTTTACCCTCTTGAGCTATTTTTATAGAGTCATTTAAAGTATCTATTAGAGTCTGATTTGCTTTTTTAATGCTCTCTATATCAAATACGCCTCTTTCCATCTGCTCTCTTACCTCTTTGTTTGCTTCTCTTAAGCCCTCTGCACTCTTTTCTAATAGCTCATTTGTTAAATCGTTTGCACCTTTAATTGCTTTTGCCGCTTCGTGGCTTCTAAAGATTGTTACAGTCTGTGCAAGCTGATTACGCCATAGAGGAATTGTATTTACAAGTGTTGAACTAATTTTATTAATTAAAGATTTATCATTTTCTTGAATTAGTCTAATACTAGGAAGAGCTTGCATCGCAACTTGGCGAGATAGTTTTAAATCGTGAACTCTTCTTTCTAAATCGTCTCTAAACCCTCTAATCTCTTTAAGTTCTTGAATAGATAGCATATCAGAATCTTTTGTTTTTGCCTCATACTCTGGAATAATTTTTTCTTCTAGCTCTTTAAGTTTTAACTCACCAGCTTTTATATAAAGCTCTAACTGTCTAAAATAGTCTAAATTTGCTTCATATAATTTATCTAATGCTACTACATCTTTTTGAAGCTTTGCTTTATGTTTTTCTAAATCGTCGCTTATTGCATCTATTTGGTCTTTAACCTCTTCATACTTTTGAACAAATTTTGTTAATGGCTTAGTAAATCCTAGCAATCTTTGCCACCAGCTAAGTTTTTGATTTGGATTAAACTCATCTATATCAAATCCTCTAATTGTTGCTACCATATTATTTAAAAGCTCTCCACTTTTACCTGTATCTTTATTTTTTACTCCATCAAGCATTCTATTAGATATTTCATCTAGCTTCTCTTGCGCCTTTGAACCAAAATAGATTACTGAATTTCTATCGTTTAAATCTATCTCATTAAGTGCTTCTTGAAGCTTGCTCTCTTCCTCTGGAACAGGTGCTGGTACCTCTGCTTTTTGTTCTATAACTGTACTTTCTACCAACTCTTTTACTTTTGTTTCCATACTCTTCCTTTTTTAGTGTTTTAATTGCTCTTTTAGGGCATCTATTTGTACATCTAAATCAAAAATCTCATTAGATTTTAACCTCTCAAGCTCTTTTTCAAACCTACTTGAAGCATCAATTAAAAGCTCAATAAGCCTATCTCTAAAGCTATTGTCTAAAACATCTTTATCAATACTATTATATTGAGATATAACATCTTTAATGCCATCAAGATAGACCACCATAAACTTTCTTGCAACCTGCAAATCTTTTGGGTCATTTTTGATATTTTCTAAAATATCATGCGCTTTGCTAGAAGCTTTATTAATTGCTATTTTTAGCTCTTTATCTTTAACTTTTTCTTTTTCTGTATCTATAATATCTAGCTTTTTTTGAGCTTCGTTTAAATCATTTATAAGTTTTTTATAGTTTACTCCCTCTTCTTTAGGAAGTTTATCTACACTAGGGTCTTTGCCATAATAAAGATAAGCTCCCAATGCCCCTAAAATTGAAGAAAATATTATATTTATAAGAGTTAATTTTGTTACCATAAAGCCAATAAATGCAATACCAATCCCTAAAGTAATAGAACCAAAGAGTTTATATTTAAGTTTAGGAGCTTGAGTAAAAGTAGCTTTATTATAGTTATACTCAACCTCTAAACCTTTATCTATTAATTTAACAGCACCAAATAAAAGCCCAAAACCAATTAATTTTGCAATAAAATTTGCATACTCCCCCCTATATAAAGATAGAGCAGTAGATACAAACATTGGGATTAAAAATATATATAGTATTGTCGCTTTTGGAGCTTTATCAAATATTTGTATAATCTTCTTTTTTGGCTTTGCCATTAACTAAAACTCCCACCAATAGTAATTAATAGTGCATATATCATAAATATTAATCCAAATAGCTTATAATAATTCATTTTAATCCCTTTTTTGTTATTATAGTATAAATTTTAATAAATTGGAGAATAAATGCAAAAAATTATTGAAAATTTTATAAATATTACAAAAATTAATAGATGCAGTTATAAAACCCAAAAAATGCAAGCATATATTATAAATTTCGCAAAAAATTACGGATATGAGGTAAAAACAGATAGTGCTGGTAATATTTTAGTAACCAAAGGCAACCCTAAAATTTGCTTACAAGCACATTACGATATGGTATGTGTTGGCGATGCACCAAATATAGAAGTAGAGATAAAAGATGGCATTATAAAAGCAAAAAACTCAAGCCTTGGTGCAGATAATGGTATGGCAATTGCGATGATGCTAGAGCTAATTAAAGAGGGCATAGAAGCCGAGTTTCTATTTACAAACGACGAAGAGGTAGGCTTAATAGGAGCAAAAAATTTAGAGCTAACTTTGCAAAGCAAATACCTGCTTAATCTTGATAGCGAAGATGAAGGAGCTATTTTTATTGGATGCGCTGGTGGAATAGATTTAAAAATCACAAAAAATTTAAACAAAATTAATGCTAATGCAAAAGTTTATCAAGTAAGTGTTGGCAACTTGCCAGGTGGACACTCTGGCATTGATATAGATAAAAATATAGATAATGCTATTTTAATGCTAAATTTCTTTTTAAATAAAAACAATATTTTAGCAGTTGGCAAATATAAAGGTGGCGAAAAAATAAACTCAATCCCAGCAAACGCAACAGCAATAGTTTTAGCTAATAATTTAGAATTTAGTGAGTTTGTAAATGTTAAAGAGCTTAACAATGTAAATTTAGATTTTTTTGATAATTGTTATATTAAAGATGTTTTAGATTTTCCAAACGGTGTATTAGAATATAACAGCCAATTTAGCGTTGTTGAGAGTAGTTCTAATTTAGCATTAATAAACCAAGAAAAAAGTAACTTAAGCATAGAAGTTAGTATGCGCTCTTTAGATAATAACAAACTAGAACAAATCTCTTTAAATGCAAAAAAATATTGGCAAAATAAGGGCTACAATGTAGAAATTAACGACAAATATCCAGGTTGGAAACCCCAAATTAACGAATTTACAAAAATAGTTCAAAACTCAATGCAAAAAATCTTTAACCAAAGCCAAAATATAGTAATCCACGCTGGATTAGAGTGCGGCATACTAAAACAAAAATACCCAAATATTCTATTTGCTTCGATTGGTCCAAATATTAAATATCCTCACTCAACCAACGAACAATGCGAAATAGAATCGGTTTTTAAAACTTACGAAGCCGTTTTGGATATTATAAAAAGTGTAGGGTAATTTGGCTTAAAGCTTAACGATTGAGTTCACCTGCATTTTGGAGCGCAGCGGAAAAATGTCAGGTGCAACGATTGGTTATACATTTCCTTTATTCTACTTCCTAACGGTCTCGCATATGCACAGTGGCGGAGTTTTCCGTACTTCTGTTCATTATTGCTATGTCCGTTATTTTATTCATATTTCCTTCAATTTTAGCACTTTACCCGCCATTGTGTATATGCTGTGTTGTGGTGTCGTACTTTCTTTTCATCAGCGTTGGCAAAGACATACTTATTGCCAAGTTTAGGTTTGTGCGGTTGGCTTTATGCGACTTGGCAATGTGTATGGCTTTATGCGTTGGCATTTTCAGTTATTTTTTTTAATTCTCTCTTTTTTCTTTCTACATACAAAACCACATCTTTTAATACCAATTTATGAATGGCTGAAATAATTGTTTCCATTGTTTCATAATCAGGTTTATTGTTCTTTACTGGAAGAGAAACTTTGTCTTCTTGTATTTTTCTATTACTTATACTATCACCCCAAGAATATTTATATCTTAAACTTTTATTGACACAAGTTGCCAAATAGAGCTGATTTTTTTTATCTCTTTTTTCTTTATTTCTCAAATACAAAGCCAAATTATGGCTGTCATTTGAAAAGAAATTATTTGCTTGAAAAGAAACAACAAAGGTTTTTCCGCCAATAAAAATACAATTTCCTTTATCTAAATATTTTTCGTCATAAGTAATATAAGAACTGACACTATTATTTTCTGAACTTGCACATAAATAAGGTACTTCACCACTATTGGGAACAATATCTCTTGATAAAATATTTCCTGTATTTTTTACATCAAATACATCAATAACATTAAATTCTTCAAATTCTTGATTCTCAAAATCACTTAAAGCCTGTTTCTCTACACCTGTCAAATTGTAATCATTCAATCCATTTTCTAACAAAAATGTATCAAGTTTTTCAATGCGTTCGGCTTCTAATTTAGCTACAAAACGCTCCATAAAATCAAAATCTATGTCCCCATTTTTTAATACTGGCAAAGTCAATTGGGAATTTAAAAATGTTTTATCCACATCTCTTACTAAAACTGATAATAAAATTGGTTTTAGTCTATTTAATGCTGATGTAAAAAAAGGAATTGCAAAGGTAGGAATTTTAATTTTTGGAATTATTTTTCTTACAAATTGACCAGCATACCAAGATTTCTGTCTATAAAAAAAATCCATTTGCAAAAGTCCTAAACTCCAATTACCAGCAGGATTGATATTTTCACTTTTTACAAAACCAGTTTGTTGTAATATTCCTTGATTTTGTGATGTTCTTGTAACATAATCAAATTCATCGCCATCAACTAATTCATCTGTATTAAAACTAAGTGTATTTTCAATTTCAAATAAATCACCAACTCTAATTCCCCCCCACTCAACATTTTCTAATTTTTTGTTGAGTGGGGTATCTATTTTCCCAAGCGTTCCTCCTCAATATTTTGATTATTTATGATTTTTGAAACTTCCCAAACTAAATAATCGCTTACCGTTTTCTTAAAATCTTCTAATGTTGGTTTTGTGTCTATTGGTGCTGTTTGATTCCAATCTGCACCATTATCAGGGTCAATAGTATTTTCGTAATATTCTTTTTCTGTAAAAATATTTAGTTTGCTTTTGCCAAAACGAACCAAGTTTACTAATTCTTCATAGCGTTCTTTTGCTCTGTCGGTATCTTTTAAGTTATTACTTGCTTTCTTACGGTTAGTTCTTGTATAACCATCGTTAGAAAAGTCAATAAACTTAACCATTTCATCTTTATGGTGTTTCTCGTTTACTTTAAAAACATATATATGAGTATTAACACTTGACTTACCAATAAAAATATCTGTTGGCATTTTGATACTCGCTAATAGTGTATGTTCTTTTAGTATTCTTTTATTATATTCTGTTGCTTTACCTGAACCTGCTGAACTTTGAATAATGATAGCTGCATAACCTTTGTTCATCATTCCAAGTGCTTTTTCTACAAAGTTCATACCGTTACCATTTGCAGAATATGGTGGGTTTAAAACAAAAGCATCAGCAGGAAATTTGTCTTTATCTTTGCCAAAACCATATTTCCCGTCAAAATCCGATAATGAATCTTTATTTAAAATATTGGAACTTCCGTCTCCCATTAAGATCATATTCAAAATCGCTAACATATAAACACTCGAAAGTAGCTCTAAACCAAGCAATTGTTCTGTTTTTATTTCTATTTCCTTTTTGATAAGCTCGTCAGGTGATTTAATTGAATTTTTTGCATCATTTAGCATCTCATTCATCGCGGCAACTAATAAACCTGCTGAGCCTGTGGCAAAATCCCAAACATAAGAATCTTTGTGTACTCGTGCTAATTTTACTAATAAATTAGCAATATATGAAGGTGTTAGCACCACATCATTTAGCTTGTCTTGTGAAAAACCAAGCCATCCGTACATTTCATTAAACAACTTTCCTGTAAAATCGGTTGTTAATCCAATTTTGTAGTAAATACCTAAATCATCTACAATTTTTGTAAAAACTCTTTTTAGTTGACTTTCTCCGTTCTTAACTTTGTTTATATTATCAGTTAAGAGTGTATTTTTTAGAGTTCGTACAATAAGTTCTTTTTTTTCTTTTGGTAGTTTCTTTTCGGCTAAAAATGCTTCTATTTTTCTGACAATTATTTCGCCATCGGTATTTCCTTTTTCGGTAGAAGATTTTAAATCCGATTTTTCAAGTGGTTTAACTTTTCCGGGTATTCCAAGTGTTGCTATAATTGATGCAGCAACAAGATAAACTCTGTCATTTTCTCCTAAACCTTTTTCGTTTTTGTATATATCATTGTTAAGTTTTACCAGACTTTGGTCAATTTCTTTTTCTCTTTGTTCTTTTAATTTTTCAAGTTCCTCTTGCGATAGTTGTAGGTTCTTTACTTTTTCAATAAATGCATTAAAATTATTAGGTGCTAAAAAAGAAAAGTCTGAATATTCATCAACTTTTTGTCCAGCTCCAAGATTACTTTTAGAGACATAATAAACGCCTATTTCGTATTGTATTTCTCCTGCTTCATCCTTGTATCCTGTCATTCCGATAGCAATAATGTCGGTATAACTTGTGTGATGAAGTAAAGCATTTGCATAGTGAATAGCACCGTTTACAGC
>CAZCOI010000162.1:0-11096 GCA_964500335.1 uncultured Nitratifractor sp. | reverse complement strand
TTGTGGGGATGATAAATGGAGCATGGGGAAAATTTCTCTCTGATGAAGATTGGCTTGATAATAGCTTTAATCCGAAACTGGCTTACTTCTGTGCCGAAGTTTCTGCAGACGTTTACGATTTTAATGATGTTAAAACTCTGCTGATTGCCAGCGGTTTCAGTAGTGTTAATCTTGTAGATATAAGCGGAGAGGATAAAGGTCACCTTGATGTTCAGGCAGTAGTTGCTGTTAAAAAATTAGACAGCGGCAAGAATGTTGTGCTGATATCTTTCAGAGGTTCACAGGAGTCCAACGATTGGATAACGGATTTAGATGCGAATTCTATGGGATTCCTTTCAGATAGCAGTATAAGTGTCCATGAAGGTTTTGAACTTTCTATGGAGGTATTTAATGCAAAAGAGCATGAAATTAAGATTGATGCAAAGCATATAGATGAAGATGGTAATCCAAAACAAAGCCCATACTCTATGGATGCAAATTTGCTTCATATCTCATATGAGGGACTACATTTAGAAGACCCAATGAATGAGCCAGAAGAGAGTATGTGGCTATGGACAAATTCACCTGAGAAAGCTCCAAATAAAGCTGAATATATAACAATTGGCTTTGAAAAGGGAGACCCAGTTAGCATAAATGGCGAAAAATTAAGCCCAGCTACACTTTTAAGAACATTAAATGAGTATGGGAATAAGCATGGCATTGGAAGAATAGATATAGTTGAGAATCGTTATGTTGGAATGAAAGCAAGAGGATGCTATGAGACACCGGGCGGAACGATTTTATTAAAAGCACACCGTGCAATTGAGTCTATTACGCTTGATAGAGAAGAAGCACACCTAAAAGATGAGTTAATGCCAAGATATGCAAAATTAATATATAATGGTTTTTGGTTTTCACCAGAGCGTGAGATGCTACAAGCAGCAATTGATAAGACTCAGCTTAATGTTAATGGAGAGGTTAGATTAAAACTTTATAAAGGCAATGTAATTGTAGTTGGTAGAACTTCGCCAAACTCTTTATACTCTCCTGCACACTCAACTTTTGAAGAAGATGAGGTATATAATCAAAAAGATGCTGAAGGATTTATTAGATTAAATGCTTTGCGTTTTATAATAGAGGGTGAAAAACAGCCAAATCGTATTGAAAAATATATAGATGTTAAAGAGGCAGAACAACCTCAAGAGCAAGAGGTTAAAAAAGAGTCAAAAAGTTTTAAACAAAAATTGATTGACTTTTTAGGGATACAGTAATAATGAAGTTATTAGTATCTTACCATAGCTTTTTAGTTTATATGTTAATAGCTGTAATTTTGCTAAATATGTTAATTTCATATTTAGTAAAAGATTTTGTTAAGAGTGTAAAATATACAAGAATTGGATATTTTATGTTTTGGGGTGCTTGGGCTATGGTTTTGTTTGCTGGATTGGTTGTATTTGTATTTATGAAACAGCCTTTAAATTTAAGTGTAATTACTATGATTGTAGTTACTATATTGTTGCCAATTATTGATGGATATAGAGCAATAAAGCTTAAAAAGTTTTGGCTTCAAGATAACTTAGGAGCTGATTTTTCTTTAAAGTTGCTCTTTTTAGAGTTAATTTTAATAGCAGGTACAACAATTTTAGCACTTAGTTTAAAATGAGATTTTTATATAATAAAGATGCTAGTAAAGATAGCTTAATAGTTGATGGCGATAGTTATAAATATCTATTTAAAGTAAGAAGAGTAAAAAGCGGTTCTATATTAGAGCTTAGAAATTTACAAGATGATAATATCTACTATTATAAGGTTGTAACTGTTAGCAAAAAAGAGGCTTTTTTAGATTTAGTTAGTTTTGAAAAGAGTATTATTAAAGCTAAAAAAGAGCTAATAGTTGGCTGGTGTATAATTGACCCAAAAGAGATTGAAAAGGCATTACCTAGTTTAAATGAGATTGGTGTTTCTAAGATAGTTTTTATAAAGTGTGCTTATTCTCAGGCAAATTTTAAAATTAATCTTGATAGACTTAAAAAGATTTTAATCAACTCATCTCAGCAGTGCGGCAGAAGCACTTTAATGGATTTAGAGTTTTCATTAAGTATAAAAAACTTTTTACAAAAATATCCAAATAGTTATCTATTAGACTTTTCGCAAAATAGAGTAGATTCAACTTTAGATATAAACTCAGTTATTATTGGTTGCGAGGGAGGTTTTAGCAAAGATGAAAGAGAGCTATTTGAAAAAGAAAGAGTTGTTGGTTTTGATACGCCTTTAATTTTAAAAAGTCAAAGTGCCGTAGTTGCTATTGCATCAAAGATTTTATTATAAAAAAATGCTCTTATTTAAAATTTAATAAATACTCTCTTTAATTATATTTTTACATAGTTCAAATCTATTATGTGTCATTAAATGGAATTTAGAGTGTACTTTTAATAGCTCTTTTAAAATATTAATAGAGAGTTTATATCCTATCTCTTCCTCTTTCTCTTTGCCATCCATTGCGGCTAGGTTCATCTCATCGATTAAATTCTTTGGAACCTTAATACCAGGAACTTTATCTGCAATAAAGTTTACAGTTTTTGCGCGAATTGCTGGAAACTGCCCAAAAATAAGTTCTGCTTCTTTAGAGGTTTCTCTAATACTTTGCTCTTTTGCTTCTTGGAAAATTTCTAGTAGAATTTTTGCATTTTCAATATCATAAACAGGTTGAGTAATTATAGCTCTTGCGCCATAGTTTAGTTTTTTTAGCATCTTTTTTTGAAGCCTTTTATAATCTTTTGAGTATGAGTTGCTAACTGCAAAGGGGTATATTGGTTTTGGTTTTGGGTTTAACTCTTTATTTGAGTAATCAACTCCGTTATTTAAGTGGTATATAATACTTAAAAGTAAAGTTGAGTCTCTCTCGAGCACACCTTTTACTTCTGGTTGGTCGCTAAATTTTGCTGGGTCTCCTGTAAGGGCTAAGATTAATCTTATATTAAAATCGTTTGCACCAAGTAGGCTTGATTGCAGTGATAGTTTATTTCTATCCCTCATACTTATTGTTGTAATTACTGGTTTTTTAAACTTCTCTTGAACTCTTATAGCGCTTAATATAGAAGACATTTTAAGTTTTGCTAATGGGTTATCTGTTACGCTAAATCCATCAATATACTCTATTATGTTGCTATTTTCTATTTTTTGTAAAATATTATCCATCGATGCGCCATGTGGCGGTGTAATTTCTACAGTAAAAAAAGGTTTGTTACTTTGGAGTTTTTTGCAAAAATTTTTAAACATTAAAAGCCTCTTTTGTATTTTTGGATATAATTTTATCAAAAAAGAGTAAAGGTCTTTATGAAACTTGCAATTTTTGACTTTGATTCTACATTAATGGATGGAGAGACAATAGATTTTTTAGCAAAAGAGCTTGGTTTTGAGGATAAAGTAGCTAAAATTACAGAGCGTGCAATGGCTGGTGAGTTAGATTTTTTTGACTCATTAATAGAAAGAGTAAGTTTATTAAAAGGATTAGATGTTAAAGTAGTAGATGAGATTTGTCAAAATCTGCCTTTAATTAATGGTGCAAAAGAGGCTATTGCCACATTAAAAGAGAGTGGTTTTGTTGTAGCATGTTTTTCTGGAGGTTTTAGAAATGCTACAGAGCCTATTTGTAAAAGTTTAGGAATAGATGCTGATTTCTCTAACTATTTGCATCAAAAAGATGGTAAATTAACAGGGCTTGTTGGCGGTGAGATGATGTTTAGCGACTCAAAAGGGAAAATGGCAAAGCGTTTGCAAAAGCTTTTAAATGTAGAAAAAGAGAATACTCTAGTTGTTGGTGATGGAGCAAATGATATATCTATGTTTAAATATGGCGGAGTGAGTGTTGCTTTTTGTGCAAAACCGGTTCTTAGAGAAGCCGCAACCGATATTGTAGATATTAAAGATTTAAGAGAGGTTGCAAAAATTGCAATAGATAAGATTGGATAATATTGTGTCTAAATGTGAGATTAAAAGATTATTTAAAGATATTTTTAATTATAAAAAAGAGCTTTTAATTGGGAACTTTTTTGCTCTATTATCTACTTTAATAACTGTTACAATTCCTCTTTTTATACCAATATTAATAGATGAGTTATTATTACATAAAGAGCCAAGGCTAACCGCATTTGTAGCAAATATTTTTGGAGAGTTTTCATTAACTGGATATGTAATATTCTTTTTGGCATTAACTATAATATTGCGCTATCTTGGTGTACTTTTTGCTACAAGACAAGTTAAAATGTTATTGATTGTATCTAAAGATATATCTTTTAAATTAAGAAAAAGAGTAATAGAACATCTAAAAAGAGTTGCATTAAAAGAGTATGAAAAATTCTCTCCGGGGGCAATTACATCAAAATTAGTTACTGATATTGATACAATTGACCAATTTATTGGCGTAACAGTTGGTAAAATGATAATTTCAATATTAATACTTATATTTACATCTATAATTTTGCTTTTGATTAATTGGAAATTGGCACTTTTTATTTTAATAACTAATCCTGTAGTTGTATTTTTTACATCTAAATTGGCTAGAAGAGTTGGCAAATTAAAAAAAGAAGAGAATAAAGCTGTACAAAATTTTCAAGAGTCTTTAAATGACTCTTTAGAGCTTTTTAATCAGATAAAAGCCTCTAATAAAGAGGAGTATTTTTTTAGTAAAGTAGAGCAAAAGGCAAAAGATTTAAAAGAGAGATCGATAGAGTTTTCCTATAAAAGCGATAGAGCAATAAGAGTTTCATTTTTTACATTTTTAAGTGGGTATGAGATTTTTAGGTCTGTTAGTATATTAGCAGTTGCATATAGTAACTTATCTATTGGTTTAATGCTTGCTATTTTTGGCTATTTATGGATAATGATGGCACCAACTCAAGATGTGATTAATTTTCAATATGCTCTATTTAATGCAAAATCGGCATGTAAAAGGGTAGATGAACTATTTAAATTGGAGCAAGAGAGAGTTGTTAAAGACTCTTTTAATCCATTTGATAAAGATATATCAATAGAGTTTAAGAGTATGAGTTTTGGTTATAGCGAGAATTTAGTTTTAAAAGATATCTCTTTAAAGATAGAACCAAAACAAAAGGTTGCAATTGTTGGGCCAAGCGGAAGCGGAAAAAGCACTATTGCTAATTTAATTGCTGGATTTTATGAACCAAATAGTGGAGATATTTTATATAGTGGTGTAAGTTATTTAAAAATTGACCCTACACTTATTAGGCAAAATATATATTTAATATTGCAACATCCTAAACTATTTAATGATACAATGCGTTTTAATTTAACTCTAGGTAAAAACTATAGTGAAGATAAAATCAAAGAGGCAATGAAGATTGCCCAACTTAGTGAAGTTGTAGATAATCTAAAAGATGGATTAGAGACTATAGTTGGAAAAGATGGAGTTAAATTAAGTGGAGGTCAGAGGCAAAGAGTTGCAATTGCAAGAATGGTTTTGGCTAATCCAAAGTGTGTAATTTTTGATGAATCAACTTCAGCACTAGATGTGCATACAGAGGTTAATTTATTTAAAGATTTAAAAGAGTTTTTAGCAAATAAGTGTGTAATAACAATTGCACATAGACTATCAACTATAGAGAGTAGCGAATATATCTTTGTTTTAGAAGATGGAAAGTTAGTTGATAGTGGAAGAGTGGAAGATTTGCTTAAAAAAGATAGCGGATATTTTGCTAATATGATTTAGGTTTTTTAAAGGGATTAAATGGATATATTTAGTTCTATTATTATAGGCGTAGTAGAGGGTTTTACTGAGTTTTTGCCCATATCTTCTACAGGTCATATGATAGTAGTTTCAAAATTTTTGGGTTTAAAGCAAGATGATGCTCTAAAAGCTTATGAGGTTATTATTCAATTTGCCGCTATTTTAGCAGTTTTGATTGAATATAAAAGTAAACTTACGCTAAAAGAGAGTACTTTATGGAGTAAAGTTTTAATAGCTTTTTTACCACTGCTAATAGTTGGATATATATTTAAAGAGCAGATAAAAGCTCTATTTGACCCAACTTTGGTTGCTTATATGTTTATAGTTGGCGGAGTTGCTTTTTTGATAATTGAGTACTTTTATAAAGATGATAAGTGTAGGGTAAAATCTTTAGAGCAATTAAGCTATTTAGATGCATTTAAGATTGGATTGTTTCAGCTTTTATCTTTTATTCCAGGAACTAGCAGGGCAGGCTCAACAATAGCTGGAAGTATGTTAATTGGAGTAGATAGAAAAACTAGTGCAGAGTTCTCTTTTTTGTTAGCAATACCGGTAATGGGAGCAGTAAGTTTATATGATTTATTAAAGCATTATAGCGATTTGTTAAATGGAAATATAACAGCATATATTGTTGGTTTTATAGTAGCATTTTTAGTTGCATGGATTACTATAAAACTATTTTTAGCTTTTATTAGCAGGTTTAGTTTTGTTCCATTTGGTATTTATAGAATACTCTTTGGAGCATTTTTATTATATATTTATTAGGATAGTTTTGTGAGTTTTAGTGATTTTAGATTTAATAAAGAGATAAATAGAGGCTTAAGAGTTGCTGGCTTTAAAGAACCTAGCCCTATTCAAAAAGAGGCAATTCCTCTTATTTTAGATGGTATAGATGTTGTAGCTCAAGCGCATACAGGTACAGGTAAAACTGCGGCATTTGGTTTGCCGATATTAGAAAAGATTGTAAATGGAGAGATAGAGAAGGCTTTAATAATTACTCCAACTAGAGAGCTTGCAAGCCAAGTTAGTGATGAACTCTATTATTTAGGAAGATTTGGAGGTATTAGAACAATTGCAGTATATGGAGGGGCTCCATATGGTAGGCAAATAGCACTAATTAATAGAGGAGTTCAAGTTGTAGTTGCAACACCAGGACGGCTTAGAGATTTGTATCAAAAGGGTAAAATAGATAGTTTTAATCCTGAGATTGTAGTTTTAGATGAAGCTGATGAGATGCTTGATATGGGCTTTTTAGATGTTGTAAAAGAGATTTTTGAATATATTCCTCAAAATAGACAAACATTACTATTCTCTGCGACTATGCCAGAACCTATAAAAGATTTGGCTAACAATTTATTATATAATCCAGAGTATATTTCGGTTGTACAAGAGGAAGATAGCACTACAAATAATAATATAGAGCAATTTTATTATGTTATAGAAGAGTCTCAAAGAGATTTAGCAATAGAGAATCTTTTAGAGCAGGAGGATTATAAAAAGGCTTTAATTTTTTGTAGAACAAAAAGAGAGGTAGATAGAGTTAGCGAGCATCTAAGGGCTCTTGGATTTAATGCTATGGGACTTCATGGAGATATAGAACAAATCCAAAGAGATGAGATAGTAAAAGCATATAGAAGAGGCAAAATTGATATTTTAGTAGCTACAGATGTTGCGGCAAGAGGATTAGATATAAAAGGTGTTACACATGTATTTAATTATCATATACCTTTTGATCCTCAAAGCTATGTGCATAGAATTGGAAGAACAGGAAGAGCGGGCAAAGATGGAAAAGCAATTACGCTAGTTTCGGTTGAAGAGTTTAGAGAATTGCTTAGAATTAAAAAAGAGGTTGGTGCCTCTATGGAGTTTGCAGTATTAAATGCTGGTGAAAGCAGAATTGAAAAAGAGGATATTGCAGAGCTTAAAACTAAAATTAGTACTATGGAGATTTTAGATAATATCGATGAGGTTTTAGAGAGTTTAGATGATATAGATAGAGATGAATTGTTAAAAAAGTTACTATCTTATACAATAAAGAGTGAAAAAATTGGTTCAAATGAGTT
The DNA here is from genome assembly GCA_964500335.1 of uncultured Nitratifractor sp. Taxonomy (GTDB): domain Bacteria; phylum Campylobacterota; class Campylobacteria; order Campylobacterales; family Sulfurovaceae; genus JAADEQ01. The sequence goes on along the minus strand of CAZCOI010000162.1, from coordinate 3,308 downwards.
AATTGGTTACGATAAGAGTATGAGTGATACCCTTTTTAAAGAGTATTTAGCAGAGCAAAAAGCTACAAAACGAAAAAAAGGTCGAAGAAATTAGATAAATTTCTATTTATTAAAGGTTAAAAAAGCAATAGTAGTTTAAAATCTCTTATCTAAATTATAAAAGGTTGCAATATGGAGTCTAACTTAGTTATAGAGAGTTTAAAGTTTATGGTGCTTGGAATGGGGATAGTATATATTTTGCTATCTTTAATAGTTTTTTTAACTTCTATCCAAGCAAAACTTGTAGCTAAATATTTTCCAGACAAACCAAAAGAGCCAGTTGGGGCTAAGAGTGACTCTTTAGCTTCAAGTGACGATGGTGCAGTAGTTGCGGCGATAGTAGCGGCTGTAAAAGAGTATAAAAAAGGATAAGGTGGCAAAATGGCGAAAAAATATATTGATATAATGGATACAACCTTTAGAGATGGATTTCAATCTGTCTTTGGAGGCAGAGTCTTAATGGATGACTTCTTGCCAGCAGTTGAGTTTGCAAGAAGTATTGGTATTACTCATTTTGAGTTTGGTGGAGGGGCAAGATTTCAATCTCTATTTTTCTATCTGCAAGAGAATGCTTTTGAGATGATGAAAAAGTTCCGTCAAGCGGCGGGACCTGAAGCAAATTTACAAATTCTTGCGCGTGGGATTAATACGGTTATGCTTGATACTGCTAGCCGTGAGATGATTGATTTATTTGCAAAGCTTTTTGCAAAGTATGAGACAACAACTGTTAGGAATTTTGATGCACTAAATGATATTCGCAACCTTGAATTTAGTGGAGCTATGGTTAAAAAGCATGGTATGATGCATGAGGTTGTTGTAACATTAATGGATTTGCCACCAGGATGTACAGGAGCTCACGATGTTGAATTTTATAAGAAAAAGGTGATTGAGATTTTAGATAGCGGAATAGAGTTTGACTCAATTGCCTTTAAAGATGCAAGTGGTACATCAAGCCCAGCTAAAATTTATGATACTATTAGAATGGCTAGAAATCTTTTAGGTGAAGATAAACATATAAGATTGCATACGCATGAGACTGCTGGTGTAAGTGTTGCATGTTATTTAGCGGCACTTGAAGCAGGCGCTAATGGTATAGATTTGGCTGCTGCTCCAGTAAGTGGAGGTACAAGTCAGCCAGATATGCTTACACTTCTTCATGCTACTAAGGGTATGAATTATAATCTTGGTGATTTAGATATTAAAAAAGTTTTAGAGTATGAAGAGTTTTTGAAAAATCAACTTCAAGATTATTTTATTCCACCTGAAGCTACTCAAGTTAATCCAATTATTCCATTTGCTCCAATGCCGGGAGGTGCATTAACTGCTAATACTCAAATGATGCGTGATAATGGAAACTTAGAGATGTTTGATAAAGTAATCTCAGCAATGACAGAGGTTGTTGAGAGAGGTGGATATGGAACATCTGTAACACCAGTTTCTCAATTTTATTGGCAACAAGCATATGCAAATGTTATGTTTGGTCCATGGAAGCAGATTGCCCCAGGCTATGGAAAAATGGTTCTTGGATATTTTGGTAGAACTCCAGTTGCGCCAGATCCAGAGATTGTTAAACTTGCTAGTGAAAAATTAAAACTTGAGCCTACTACAAAAGATCCATTAGATATTGCAGATGCTGATGAGACAAAATCTATTGCTTATTGGAGTAAAGTTTTAGAAGATGAGGGAATTGAGACTACAGAAGAGAATATCTTTATTGCCGCATCTTGTGATAAAAAGGGTATTGCGTTCTTAAAAGGTGAGTCGCCACTTATGGTTAGAAAAAAAGGTTTAGATGATAGTTTAGAGAAAGGAAGTGATATGGCAAATAAAGGACCAGAAGTTTATACAGTAATTGTTGATGGTAAAAAGTATAATGTTCAAATTGCTAAAGGTGGAGAGGAGATAGAGGCTATAACACCAGCAGAGAGTACAGAACAAACATCTGCTCCAGTAGCTAGTGGTGGAAAAGGAAGTGTAGAGATTCATTCACAAACTCCTGGAAATGTTTGGAAAATTGTTAAAAATGTAGGAGATAAAGTAGAAGCTGGTGAGACAATTATGATTTTAGAAGCAATGAAGATGGAGATTGAAATTGCGGCACCTGAAGCTGGTGTAATTAAATCTATCGATGTAAGTGTAAATGATGCTGTCTCTGATGGTCAGCTATTAGCAACATTAGGATAAGAGTAATGGGAAAGATTATAAAAGTATTACTGCTATCTTTTGTAATAGCCTTTGGTGTAGCAAATGCGAGTGGGGCTCAAACTCATGCTACAGCGGGGGCTGTTCAAGAGCAAAAGGTAGAGCAAAAAGAGTTTAAATCTAAATCTGTAATGCAATTAATTAAAGACTTCTTTAAGACTACAGGTGCTTATGCAATTTTAAATCCAGATAAAAATTTAAAGACTAATGATGGAAAAGTATTTAGTACATTCCATCAAAGCTGGGGTAGAATTATTATGTTTATTATAGTATTTATACTATTCTACCTAGCAATTGCTAAAGGGTTTGAACCGCTATTGCTATTACCTATTGCATTTGGAGGCTTATTAGCCAATATTCCTATTGCAAATATGACTGGTGAGCATGGAATGCTTGGAATTATTTACAATATGGGTGTTGCAAACGAATTTTTCCCACTACTTATATTTATGGGTGTTGGTGCAATGACAGATTTTGGACCTTTACTTTCTAATCCAAAAACTGCTTTACTTGGAGCGGCGGCACAGTTTGGGATTTTTGGTTCTTTAGTTGCGGCGGCGGCACTTTCTCAATATACTGATATATTTGATTTTACACTTAAGCAGTGTAGTGCAATATCTATTATTGGTGGGGCTGATGGACCGACATCTATATTTATTGCTTCTGCACTTGCGCCTGAGTTGTTAGGAGCAATTGCTGTTGCGGCTTACTCATATATGGCTTTAGTTCCAGTAATTCAACCTCCAATTATGAGAGCATTAACAAATAAAAAAGAGCGCCAGATTGTAATGAAGACAGGTCGTCATGTACATAAGATGGAAAAAATTTTATTTCCTCTAATGATTATTGTATTAATTGCTATTTTCTTGCCAGATGCGGCTCCTTTGATGGGTGCATTTGCATTTGGAAATTTTGCTAAAGAGAGTGGTGTTGTAGATAGACTTAGTGATACAATGCAAAACTCTTTGATTAATATTGTTACAATTTTCTTAGGCTTAGCAGTTGGGTCTAAATTAGAGGCAGATAAATTCCTTGTTCCTGAAACTTTAGGTATAATGATAATTGGA
>CAZCOI010000161.1:0-5865 GCA_964500335.1 uncultured Nitratifractor sp. | reverse complement strand
AAACTTTTTCATTACGATTTTTATAGAATCAATTTTAATAAAATTTTAGAGATAGGGCTTTTAGAAGAGTTCGAAAAAAAGGGGCTTCATTTTGTTGAGTGGGGAAGCGATGAGTTAAAAGAGATTTTAAGTAAGGCTGGTTTTAATATATATTCTATTACAATAACGGCTACTAAAGATAATTTAAGAAGATACAAATTAGAGGTTTTAAATTAATGCATACACTTGAAGCACAAAACTTAACAAAAGTAATTGGTAAAAAAGAGATAGTTAAAGATGTATCACTTGATGTAAAAAGTTCTGAAATTGTAGGACTCCTTGGACCAAACGGAGCTGGAAAAACTACAACTTTTTATATGATTTGTGGAATTATAGAAGCAACAAGTGGTAAAGTTTTAATCGATAATAAAGATATAACAAATCTGCCTCTTAGCCAAAGAGTTAAATATGGAATTGGCTATCTACCGCAAGAGTCAAGCATTTTTGCAGATTTAAGCGTAGAAGATAACTTAAAAATTGCCGCTGAAGCTGGATTATTATCTAAGAGTGAGCAAAAAGAGAGAGTAGAAGAGATGTTAGAAGCTCTTAATATTGAGCCTATAAGAAGAAGACTTGGCGTAAAACTAAGCGGAGGCGAAAGAAGACGCTGTGAAATTGCTAGAGCCTTAATTAATAGACCAAAATTTCTTCTATTAGATGAACCATTTGCAGGTGTTGATCCAATTGCTGTTAATGATATTCAAAAAGTTATTAAACAGTTAGCTCAAATGGAGATTGGTATATTAATAACAGACCATAATGTAAGAGAGACTCTAAGTATCTGTGATAGAGCATATGTTTTAGAGAGTGGTTCATTAATAGCAAGTGGTAGTGCAACAGATATTGCTCTTGATGATAATGTAAGAAAACACTATCTTGGAGAGGATTTTAGATTTTAAATCTCTCTCCCACTCTTTAAAATATCTAAACCAAATCTATCTCTAAGTTTAGTTACTGCAATATCTATATTTTTATGTTTTATATCATCTTCATACTCAAGTAGTGACAAAGTCTTTTTGGTAGTTTGAAAATTATATACACTTACTCTTAACTTTATTACACCTCTATTTTTGCTCCAAATATTATCTAAAATTTTAATTAAAGACTCCTTTAATAGATGCTCACTAAATAATCTATTTTGAGTAATAGCCTCTTTTCTCTTATATCCATCACTATAGTTAATTTTAAGTTCAAATCTTGTTGGATTTACTTTAGCTCTCTTAACCATATAAGATATATATCTTGCCATAACTATAACTCTTCTTTTTATCTCGTTATAATCATTTATCTCATCAAAAGTTCTACTAAGTCCAATAGATTTTTTAGGTTCTTTTTGTTTTATATCTCCACCACTTCTACATACTCTATTATAAAGCTCAATTCCTGGTAATTTCCATCTATAAAGAAGCTCTCTATTTTCACAAATATCACCCAATTTTTTAATACCATAACTATGTAATCTTTTGGTTAATCCTTTTCCAATACCTGGAAATTTCTCAATTGGTATATCTTTAATAAACTCATTTTGATTTTGAACCAAATATACACCATTTGGTTTAGCAAAATTTGTAGCAACTTTTGCAATATATTTAGATTTTGCAACACCTATAGAGACAGGTAATAAAAACTTTTTATATATTTTTTGCTGTAACTCTTTACTAAAAGAAAATGCATCTTTATCTAAAATCCAGCCATCCAACTTTCCAAAAAACTCATCTATGCTATATTGCTCAATTAAAGGAATCTCTCTTTTTAATTCTATATATAAAGCCTTAGAGAGCTTATGATATAAAGTATAATTTGATGGTACTACAATTAACTGAGGACATAAACTTAAAGCTTTTGCTATTGGCATACCAGTTTTTACACCATAAGCTCTTGCTTCATAACTAGCTGTTGTAATTATTCCTCTTATTTTTCTTTTATTTAACTCTCTATCTACAAAATAGTTTTCAAAAGTTTTTTGAAAATCATTATGAAATACCGGCGTTACAAATGCTCCACTATTAATATTTAATAACTTAATATTTGCTCTATCTTTATTAAATATCTCCAAATTACTTCTACTCCCAACAGCCGCTGGAATATCTCTAAGTTTTGGGTTACCTATTCTATGGGCAGATATAAAAAAAGAGTCGATATCAATATGTATAAACATATTTTCCTTTTTTAATTATTGTAACATATTAATCTTTTATATTTGCCACACTATTTTGATATAATTAAAAGAGGAGAAGGAGAGCAATATGTATGAATACTTAAGAGATAAATCGGTACTATATGTAGAAGATGAAGTTGATATTTTAAATAATATTTCAAATTTACTAAAAAGATTTTTTAAAAAAATATATACAGCTACAAATGGTTCAGATGCCCTTGATATATTCTATACAAATGATATAGATATTTTGCTTGTTGATATTGAAATGCCAAAAATGAGTGGTATTGAGTTAATAAAAGAGGTTAGACAAACTCATGAAAATGTTAAAATTATAATTATCTCAGCATATACAAAAACAGATTACCTATTAGAATCAATTGAGTTTAACCTAAGTAAATATATAGTAAAACCTCTAACTTCAGATAAGATTCATCTTCTATTAGAGACTTTAAATAATTATTATAAAAACCACAATAGTATAACTTTACTTTGTGGTATTGAGATAGATAGAGCAACTTTAAAACTAAAATATAACAATAAAGAATATCCTATTACCAAAAAAGAGTTTTACTTTTTAGAAAGACTCTCAACATATAAAATGGTAACATATTATGATATCATATCTTTATGGACAGAGGGTGTTCCAAGTGATAGTGCAATTAGATCTTTTATAAAACATTTACGAAGAAAGCTTCCTAATGATATCTTAAAAAATAGAAGCGGTGAAGGCTACTATATAGAGTGTAACTAATGAAAGATATTAAACAAACAAATAAAATAACAACCCTTATAATAATTTTTCCGCTTATAACACTGCTTATATATGGAGGTTTATCTTATCTATTTTTCTTCTATTTTAAAAAAATAGATAACCAAAAAGAGTTAAATAGATATGAAAAGATTATCCTAGATACTCAAAAAAGAAATTTAATAGAAAAAGTAGAAAACTTAACACAATTTATTAGATATTATAATTATAAAAGTAGTGATAAAATAAAAGAAGAGACAAAAAGAGTAGTAAACTCTGTTGCAAAAATTTTAAATAGTATATACTATAGCTATAAAGATAAATTGCCTAAAAAAGATCTTCAAAATTTAATAATTACAACTTTAAGAAATATTAATAAAAGTAGTGGAAAACACTATATTTTTATGCTAAATACAAAAGGGAAGCTATTAGTACATATAAATAAAGATATAGAAGGCAAAAATGTATTAAATCTAAGAGATATTAGCGGTAAATATTTTATAAAAGAGTTTTTAAGTGTAGTAGAAAATAGTAAAGAAGGTTATGTAGATTACTACTGGAGAGTTCCAAATAGTAATGATAAAACATACTACAAAATTAGTTTTATTAAACTTCTTGATATGTATAATTGGTTTATAGGCTCTGGAGAATATTTAAAAGATATGCAAAAAAAAGTTAGCAAAGAGATACTATCATATATAAAAGATAACTCTACCTTTAAAGGTGGATATATATTTATAACAAACTCAAAAAATCAAATAGTTTACGCCCCGCAAGATATAAAGATTAAAAATTTTGAAGAGCTAAGAATAGATGGAGTTTATGAAGATAGTAAAAAAATAGCATATACATCATATATAGCTGAATATGATTGGTACATTACTGCTGTAAAAAGTATGAGTGTTGTTAGAGATAAAATCTTAAAACAGACAAAAATAAAAGAAGCACAAATTAAAAAAGATACAACAAAAAATATATATCTATTAATTGCTACTTGGATTATATCTATACTTTTATCTATATATCTATCTTTAATTGTTAATAAAATGCTTAAAAAATATGAAGCAATGCTTGAAGAAAGTAATCAAAAACTAATCTTTCAATCAAGACAAGCTCTAATTGGTGAACTATTCTCAATGATAGCACATCAATGGAGACAGCCAATAAATAAAATTGCTTCAATTGTAGCACCTTTAAGATTTGATACAAAAGATAAAAAATTAGATAATGAACTTAAAAAAATAGAAGATAGTATTCAATTTATGTCTAATACAATTGATGATTTTAGAACCTTTTATAAACCAAAAGATAATCCAGAAATTGTAGATTTAAAACTTCTAATTTTAAAAGCTATAGATTTTCTTAATGAAGCTATTAATAAAAAAGATATTCAAATTATTAAAGAGTTAGAAAATATAAAATTAAAAATATATGGAAACGAGTTTTTACAAGTAATGATTAACTTAATAAATAATGCAATTGATGCAATTGAGAAAAAAGGAACAATTTTAATAAAGCTATATAAACAAGATAATAGAGTAATTATTATTGTAGAAGATAATGGAAAAGGAATAGATATAAAAAATTGCAATAAAATATTTGATCCATATTTTACAACAAAAAGCGATTCTATGGGACTTGGACTATATATGTGCAGACTAATAGTAGAAAAACATCTAAATGGTGCTATAGAAGTAGTTCCTCTATCAAAAGGTGTTAGATTTATAATTGTTCTTAACGACAATTATAGCTAATACCATTTGCTTTATCTATCTCTCTTATAATTTTCCAATTCTTCTTATAATTTGCTGGAATAAATCTACTCTCTCCAAATTTATTAAATGGTTTTAATTTACCGCTCTTACTATCTTTAAATTCAAAAGTTAAAAATGCCTCCTCTATCTTTTTGGCAAGAGAAGGTTTTAACTTATTGCTATATCCATATCCTGTTGTAGGAAAAATCTCAGATTCATAAATTATCTTTATTGAGTTTTTTGGAATTTTTTTATTTTTTACTAAAGCTGGTGTAAAACCACTAGCAACAGCGGCTACTTTATACTCTTTATTCGCAATTTTTGTAACAGATTTTAAATGAGACCCTGAAAATTTAGATTTATAATCAATACCCTCTTCTAAGTGAAATTTATTCTTAAATATAGCAACTGGAGCTTTATATCCAGAATTTGAAGAGCTACTTGTAAATAATATAGTCTCTCCTTTAATATCTTTAATACTATTAATTCCACTACCTGGATATGTAATTATCCTCATAGTATAACCAAAAGTTTTATCCGATCTTGCAGTCATAGCAAATAGCTTAAATCCAGCACAATTTACTGCCATAGGAACAGAACCTGTATTCATACCAGCAATATGTAACATTCCAGAACGCATAGCTTCAAGTTCAGCTGAATTTGTCTGATAAGGGAAAAAAACTACTCTTTTACCAGTAAGTTTTTCAATATGCTCCATTAAAGCCTTTTTTGCCTCTTTATCAAATATAAAAGATTGACTAGGAACATTCCCAAAAACAAGCGTATGAGGATTTAGTAACTCCTTTTTATCTGTAGGAGTATCTGCCATCATATCTCTATCTCTATCGCAAAACTGTACACTTAGAGAGCCTCTATAACACTCTTTAATATCCTGCGAATAAAGTAAATTTAAAAAAATAAATAAAAATATGATATATTGCTTTAAATTTTTCATAAACTATTATAATAAAAAAATCTTTTGTAAATACTAAAATATTTCAGAAATAAAAATAATTTTTTTTGCTTTTTTAACCCAAATTCTTCATTAAACTTTCATCAAAGTAGTACTAATGCTTTAGAACATAAGTTTTGATAAAATTTTATAGAACTACTGTTTTAGTAATTTAAGAAATTTAGCAAAGGCTCCTATTTCAGTTTTTCCT
>CAZCOI010000160.1:0-13847 GCA_964500335.1 uncultured Nitratifractor sp. | reverse complement strand
AAAGGTCTATTTGATAAGCTTTTATAGATAAAAACTTTACAAATAAATTTAAACTGTAAAATAAAAAAGCTTTAAGCTATAAGCAGTAAGCGCTAAGCGTTAAGCTCAGCTATCCTCAATCCTTAACTCTGAATTCTTAACTCTTCCACCAATACACCAATAAGCAATAAGCAATAAGCATTAAGAACTAAGCACTAAGCTATCCTCAACCCTCAACTCTTAACCCTTAGCTCTTAACTCTTAATCCTTCTCCCTTCACCCTTCTACCTTCTACCTTGCCAAAAATCAATACACTATCTACTACCACTAAACCCTAAATCCTTAACCCTTAACCCTTAACCCTTAACCCTTAACCCTAAATCTTCAATGTTTTTTGTAATAACAATTCTTCTATATTTTGTCTTGAATCAAAAATAGCCATAATATAAACGGTGTCATTTTCAATTTTATACATAATCCTCCAAGCTTGAACAATGAGTTCTCTATAAATAGTTATACCCTCTTTTAGAAGTTCAGGAACAACTCTACCTCTTAAAGGAAAAAAGTTACTTGATTGTGCTTTTTCTTTTATTTGTTCATAAATTTTTCTTGCAGAGCTTAAACTATCTTTTTTAATATAATCAACAATATTTAAAAGGTCTTCTTTTGCATTTGAAGTCCATTTAACTTTATAAATTTTACTCATTTATTAAGGAGTTCTTCGACAGAATTAAAAACATCTTCCTCCGTATGAAGGTTTCCATTTCTAATATCCCCTTCTGAAAACGAAAGAAGCTTCATTATAGCAAGTGCATTTTTCATATCTTCATAACTCTTTGGATCCTGTATTACAGCTTTGGCTTCACCATTTTGTGTAATTATCATAGGTCTATGAGTTTCATTGATATACTTTAAAACATCAGCAGCTCTATTTTTTAAATAAGTAACTGGTTTAATATCATCTACAATATGCATAATATCTCCTTCGGTCCTTTTATTATACCAAATTAAGACTTATTATACAAATATGATGCTATCAACTCTCTTAAATACCATTTTTCTATAATTTGGCTTGAGAACTATTTAAGCTATTTTCTTAATTCTTTATTCTCCTAACTTATTAAAAATTTAATCCATTAAATATTTAGGGGATTTTTTCTTAATAAAAGTGCATTTTCATTACCCTTATAACCCAATCCTTAACCCTTAACCCTTAACTCTTAACTCTAAACCGGAATAACTCTAATATTCTCATCAAGCTTTTGTTTTAAAATTCCTTCAATTGCAAAAAGTGTTCCTGTACTTGCACTTGCACATCCATTACAAGCACCTAAATATCTAATATAAATATCTGTATTAGCACCATTCTCTTTAATATCTAAAATCTCCATATCCCCACCATCCATAACAAGCATATGACGAATATGTTTATCGATTACTGCTTCAATAGCGACTCTTTTTTCTTCTACACTCATTTGGTTAAAATCTTTATTGCTAACTTCTAATTGCCCTTTTTTATTTGCTTCAATCTCATCAAGAGTCTCTTTTAATAAGTTTGTTAAATAAATATTAGAAAAACTATCTCCAGCTCCAGGATATAAACAGCTTTTATCATATGCCCCAGCTCTTGTTAAATCTACTAAATCATCTAAATTTTTAATCTCAAATCTCTCAATGCTCTCTTTAATAAATCTTTTAGAAGCTTTGCTAAAGCTATCAACAATCTCCTCTTCTTCACTTAAACCTTTATAGCTTTTTGCTGTCTGATACAAAGCATCCATTACAACATTAGTTAAAAATCTCATACTCTTTGGAAGTGCTGGAGTATTTGGATTCTCTCTTAAAAAATACTCTAATCCCTTCTCTTTTAAATTCAAAACCTCATCAGCACTCTTATTTTTTACAATCAACCCAGCAATAGAAGCAACAGCCAAAAGCTCAGCCTCTCCAAAAACTTCTATTTTACAATCAATAATCTTCTCTTGCTCATTTATAGCCCAATATATATTTAATTTAAAAACTCCTTTACACGACCCATACTCATATTTAAACACTTTTGCATTTAACTCATTTGCCTCTTCTTGAGTAATTTTACCCAAATTTTGGGGTCTGCTAATTAATGAATCTAATTTAAAATTATCTCTAACTTGTGGTAGTATGCTACTTTTACTCATCTACTCTCCTTTACAAGCACTAAAGCTTCTAATCTCTTCTACAGCCTCTTTAATAGCCTCTAATGCTATATCTAAATCCTCTTTTTTAATATTTAATCCTAAGCTAAAACCAACAACACACCCTCTTAAAGAGCTATCTAAGTTTGCTATATCAACTAAACTAATTCTCTCAAAATTTCTATTGCTAAAAATTGCAAATGAGTAAGCTTGAATATCTCTTTTTGCAAGTCTGTCTAAAAGCATCGAAGCACTTACACCTTTAAAAGCAACAATACTTACAGTTGGCACTCTTAAAGCCCAAGGCGCTAAAGAGTAGCTATCTTCAATTTTTAATAAATTGGTTTCAAATTCATCTCTAAGCTCTCTAATATCTTCTACCTCAAAATCTAAAGCATCTATAGCATTAAGTGCCGCCTTGCCAAAACCAACCACTTTTGAAATATCTTGAATATTTGCTCTTAAACCGCCCTGCTCACTATCTGAGCCAAAAACTATCGGCATAATATCTATTGCACTCTCTTTTATATATAAAGCCGCTATATCTTTAGGACCTTCAATATTATGAGAACTAAAACTTAAAAACGAAATATCATCTCTTTGCACATCAATAGGTATTCTTCCAAAAGCATCTTTAGCATTTACATATAAAGGTGCATCAGCCATTTTACAAATCTCTGAAATCTCTTCAATTGGTGCTATTACTCCGCTCTCATCATCCACAAGAGCAATAGATACTAAAGCAGTTTTGCTATTTACATACTCTTTTAATATATCAATATCAACCGTTCCATCAACACTAACAGGGATTTTATAAACTCTACACCCTTGAGACTCTAAAAGCCTTGCTACTTTTAGCTCATCTATAGATGCTCTTTGAGAGATAATTATACTATTTTTTCTACCAGTTAAAATATATTGTAAATATATAGAGAAAAATATTTGAGAAGTTGCCTCATTTGCACTAGAGGTTAATATTATACTATCTTCATCTTTAGCATTTATCGCTCTATATAAGTTATCAATTGCCTCTTTATAAGCTTTTAGAGCTTTTTGATTCTCTTTTGTTGTAATATTTAAATCAATTGCCTTATCTCTATAAGGCTCCATCGCCTCAATTACACTTTTTGAAGTTTCTGTAATTATATTACTATTTAAATTGATTGCCATACCTCTCCTTTTGGAGTAAAATTATTCGGATTGAGATTACTATTAAATAGCTTTATAAAAACTTAAATTTTTAACAAATAAAAATCAAAAAAATTGATATAGTTTAGAAAAATATAATATTTTTTTGATATTATTACAAAAAATAATAAGGTATTATAATGAGAATTTCAATAAGACAAATTGAGATATTTTTAAAAGTAGTAGATTTACAAAATTTGACAAAAGTTGCAAAAAATTTAGAGTTAAGTCAATCTGCTGTCTCTATGTCTATTAAAGAGCTAGAGTCAATTCTTGGCAGACAACTTTTTGATAGAATTAATAAAAAACTTATTCTAAATGAGGTTGGAAGAAGCTTCTATGAGGCTGTACTTCCTATATATAAAAAGCTAGAAGATATCGAAAGCGAATTTAAAAATAGCGAAGATAAAGGAAATATCAGAGTAGGCGCTAGTACTACTATAATTGATTATCTAATGCCAACAATTGTTTGTGATTATATGAGCAAATATCCAAATGTAAAAATAGAGCTAAAAGAGGGCAATACTCAAGATATTGTAAATCTTGTAAAAGATGGCAAAATAGATATGGGCTTTATCGAAGGAGATATTGAAGATAGCTCTATAATTAAAGAGATAATTGGCAAAGATGAGCTTGTTGTAGTAAGCGCTAATGATGAGTTAAAAGATAAAAATGTAACACTAGAAGAGATTGCAGATTATAGATGGGTTTTAAGAGAAGAAGGTAGCGGAACAAGAGCTGTATTTTTAAACTATATTAAACCATTTAATGTAAAACTAAATATATTTTTATCTCTAGGGCATACAGAATCTATTAAAAGCTTGTTACTAAGTAAAAAGCCAATTAGCTGTCTTTCTATTTTAGCAGTACATAACGAAGTTCAAAATGGTACGATGTACAAAGTAAATGTAAAAGATTTTGAGTGTACCAGAAACTTTTATGCAATATACCATAAAGATAAATATAAAAGCGAGCTATTTAATAAACTTTATAGCTTTTCCAAAGAGATGATTCAAGAAGCAATGCTTAAAAAAGGGTGTATTACTTGCTCTTAAGAGCCGCTCCACCCATGCATCTTTTTAGATGATACTACTAAAAAATCATCCATCTCAATCAAATTTAGAGCTACAAAGTTTCTCTCAATTAAGATAGACTCTAATTTATATGCAAAATCTTTCTCTATTTTATCTAAAAATATAAAAACTGGTGCTCCATTTTTTAAAGCTACATAAACCTTTTTAAAAAAATCATCTAAATTATTTGGTAAAGTTGTTATAAATAAAAAGTCATAAAACTTGCTTGGATGATTATATTTTGGTCTTTTAGGATTGATTAATCCTATTTTTGTATAGCTATTACTAAACTCCTCTAAAGCCTCTTTTGCTGAGTTTGTAAATGTTAAAATCCTATACTCTGCACTATCTTTACAAAACTCTTGCAACTCTTTTACTAAAGTAGTATCATTAGTAAAATGTAAAACCATATAATTTGGTGATTTTGACAAAGAGCTTAATAGCTTCTCTATATCACCTGCCACTATACTCTCCTAAATTTTCCAACAGCTTTTGGTGTATCTTTTTATTACTTGCTACTATTATTTGATTATCAAAATTATACTCTTCGCCTCTAATTCCACTCACACTTCCTCCTGCCTCTTTTACTATCAAAATTCCTGCCGCTACATCCCAAGGCTTTAAATTTATCTCATAAAATCCATTAAATTTACCTTCAGCTAAGTAGCACAAATCCAAAGCCGCCGCACCAAGACGCCTTATATCTCTAATTTTTGGCAAAAGTTTTTTAAAACTATCAACAACCCACCAATACTCTTTGCCCATTAGATGCTTTGCATATGGAAAACCGGTTGCTATTATTGAATCTTCTAAACTATCAATATTTGTCACGCTAATTCTTTTTCCATTTAAAAAAGCACCCTCATTTGCTTTTGCGCTATATAACTCCTCTAAAATAGGATTATACACAATAGCCTCTATTGGCTTACCATCCCAAATACCAACACTTATTGCAATATGTGGAATTTTATGAACAAAATTAGTTGTCCCATCAATTGGGTCTATAAAAATTGCTTTTTTTGGTATGGTATCTAAATTAAAACTCTCCTCTCCTACAATTTCATAATCTTTATATAGCTTAGATATTTTTGAAATTAAAAACTCTTCCACCTCTTTATCATACTTTGTAACAAGCTCAGATGCAGACTTTTTATCAAATTTTGCATCTTCTTGATAACCTCTTTTTATAATTTTACCAGCTTCTAATATAATCTCTTTTAACTTTTCCATACTAGATTATACACAAAAACTTTATAATTTTTTGTATAATAAGGGTATGAAAAGAGTAATAAATATTTTAATTGCAACCATTACACTAACTATATTAACATACTTTAGTTACCAAACCTACACTAATGCAAAAAAGTTAGAGGATGCAAACAAAAGTTATTATGAGGCACAAACAGATATTTCAAAACTTATTAAAAGAAAATTTAGCTCTATCTTATCTACAATATCTTTTGGTGCAATAGAAGATAAAAACTCTAGTAATGCAAAATTAAATGAGCTTAAAGCAAAAATTATTATTTTACAAGATAAAACTAAACAAGATATTATCATATTAGCAATAATTAGCCTAATAGCACTTTTGCTATATTTTGCTTTAGATTTAACTACATACTCTTTACTCCTAGCACTATCATCGCTAGTTACCTTAATTTTTGGAGTTATAACACCAATTTTACTAATTGTTATCCATAAATATGTAGAGTATTTAGGAGATATTGTACTTTCATTTGAATCAAAAACAATTTTAGGTACAATAAATCATCTATATAATAGCCAAAACTACCCTGTAGCAATAACAATCTTGCTATTTTCAATAGTTGTTCCGTTAATTAAAAGCTTAGTAATGATAACCATAACAATATTTAAAGAGTTTCATATTGCTAAAAAACTTCTAAACCTCTTTAAACACCTAAGTAAATGGTCGATGCTAGATGTATTTGTAGTATCTTTACTTTTAGTATATTTAAGTATGGGAAGTAGCCAAAATAGTTACTCTAAAATCGAAAATGGTCTCTACATTTTCTTAATTTATGTTATTTTGTCAATTTTTACATCCTTAGCAGTCCAAAAACTGCTAAATCTAAAAGATAATTAATTATCTTTTATAAGCACAGCTAGTTACTTTCTCTTTTGCTAACAATTCAAAACTATTTACATTCTCTACAAAATATTCTGCAACTACTTCACTTAAAAGTTCAATATTTTCGCCAACTACATCTGCTATTAACATATACTTAGCATCCATCATATTCTTAACGCCATTTATATTAGCAAACTCTGTTCTGTTATTGAACATATTGGCTAAAAAAGAGTTTAATTGTTGTTGCTTCATTTTACAATTCCTTACACATATTTACAATTCTTTACAGTCAAGTTTACAATTCTGTCAATCTCGACATTGAAATTATAACACAATATAAAAAATTAATCAACATAATTTTTACACAAATTATAAAAAAATGTAATTTTTTTACTAAAAAATTTAAAATATACAATAAATGGGATAGTTGATTCAGATAGAATATATGGTATAAAATGAAAAATTTAAAAATTTCAAACTTTTTTATTGATATTTTTTGATATTATTTTGTGTAACTTAAGTGTAAGTTTTTATATTTAACTTACACTCTTTTTTTCTCTTGCCGCTCTTCTTCTTTGAGCCGAATCAAGATATCTTTTTCTAATTCTAATATTTTTTGGAGTAACTTCTATTAATTCATCATCCTCAATCCACTCCATTGCACTCTCTAATGTCATAACTCTTGGAGGAACCAATTTTACAGCTTCATCTGCTCCAGCACTTCTCATATTTGTAAGCTGTTTAGCTTTAAGTGGATTTACCTCTAAATCTCCCGGTCTGCTATTTTCTCCAATAACCATTCCGTTATATACTTTATCTTGTGGTTTAATAAATAAAACTCCTCTAGCTTGTAAATTAGCTAAAGAAAAAGCAACTGCCTCTCCATTATCCATAGAAACAAGTGCACCTTGAGTTCTACTCTCTACACTACCGCTATATGGACGATACTCTAAAAATGAATGGTTCATAATACCTTCACCCTTAGTATCTGTTAAAAACTCGCTTCTAAAACCAATAAGACCTCTTGCTGGAATCTCAAACTCTATTCTAACACTTCCATCTGGCATAGGTGTTAGCGAAGTCATCTCAGCTTTTCTTTTGCCAAGCTTCTCTATTACAACACCTTGAAACTCTTCAGGCACATCAATTACTAAATGCTCAAACGGCTCTAGCTTTACACCATTTTCTTCTTTAACTACCACTTCAGGACGCGCAAGTAAAAACTCAAACCCTTCTCTTCTCATATTTTCAGCCAATATTCCAATTTGCAACTCTCCACGACCACTAACCTTAAAGCTAGCATCACCCATAGGCTCCATACGCATAGCAATATTTGTCTCCATCTCTTTTTCTAATCTCTCTCTAATCTTATTAGATGTTACATGCTCTCCTTCTGTTCCTGCAAGTGGGCCATCATTTACAGAAATTATTACAGAAAGTGTAGGCTCTTCTATATGCATTGGGTCAAGTGGCACAGGGTTATCTTTATCGCAAATCGAATCACCTACATCAATATCACTAAACCCGGCAATTGCAACAATATCTCCTGCTTCAGCCTCATCTATCTCAATTCTATCTAAGCCTTTAAAACCGATAAGTTTACTAACTCTTGATAGACTTTTAGAGCCATCAGCCTTTATTAAAACATACTCTCCGCCCTTTTTAACTGTGCCGTTAAAAATTCTAGCAACTCCTATTCTTCCAACAAAATTATCACTATCAAGCGTAAATACCTGAATTTGAGTCGGCTCTTGGTTTGAGCCTTTAGGATATGGAACATGCTCTAAAATAGCTTCAAAAAGTGGAGTCATATCTTTATTTTCATCATCTAGCTCCCATTTAGCATAACCATCTCTTGCGGCCGCATAAAGTACAGGAAACTCCAACTGCTCCTCATTTGCATCAAGAGCTACTAACAAATCAAAAACCTCATCCATTACTCTATCTGGCTCTGCACCATCTTTATCTATCTTATTAATTACAACAATTGGCACAAGCCCAAAACCAATAGCTTTTTTTAATACAAATTTGGTTTGAGGCATAACTCCTTCTTGTGCATCTACAAGTAGTAAAACGCTATCTACCATCTTTAATACGCGCTCTACCTCACCGCCAAAATCGGCATGCCCTGGAGTATCTATAATATTAATTTTATGGTCTTTATAAGTTATGGCAGTATTTTTAGAGAGAATTGTAATTCCTCTCTCTTTTTCTATATCGTTACTATCCATAACTCTATCTTCAACCTCTTGATGAGCGGCAAATGTTCCACTCTGTTTAAGTAACTGATCTACTAATGTTGTTTTACCATGATCAACATGCGCTATTACGGCAATATTTTTAATTTTTTGCATATATTTTCCTATAAAAATTTATGCAATATTACCTAAAAAATAATTAAACTATACTCCATAAATCTCTTTATAGCTCTTTAATGCATATCTATCGGTCATAGAGGCAATATAATCTGCTACAACCCTATGTTTAGCTCTCTTTTCTAATAGCTCTTTTGTATTAAAAGGTAAAAGATTCTCCTCCTCCATAAAAGCTTTATATAGCGCTTTTACACACTCTTTTCCAGCATACATATTTTTAACTATTTTATGATGCTTATATAAAATTTTAAATAGAAGCTCTATTAACTCTTTATGCTCTTTTGCCATCTCTTTTGAGTAGCCAATACCCAACTTAATATCACTTTTAAATTTTAAACATAATGGAATAGCGCTCTTATAGCTACTTATAAAATTTTTTGAATTTTTTATAAAATCTTCTACCAATACCCTTATAAGCGATGCTACCAACCTGTGTCTGAACAAATGTTCACTAGATTTTATTCCCTCTTTATCTACATAAAACTTAGCTCTTTTAATTAAATCTTGCTCTTTTAAATCATCAAAACTAATTAAATTATATTTTATTCCATCATCAATATCTGCACTTGTATATGCAATAGAATCAGCAAAATCAACAATAATTGCTTCAAAAGATGGATGATAATCTAAATTAAAGTTCTCAATAACATCTTTTGGCAAAAAGCTCTTTTTATATGGCAAAGAGTGCTTTAAAACACCCTCAAGCGTTGCATAAGTTAAATTTAATCCATCAAAATTTTTATATCTCTTTTCTAATTTTGTTAAAACCCTAAAAGATTGAAAATTGTGTTCAAATCCATTTATAAAGCCATCTTCTTTTAACAACCTATCTAACTCATCACCTCCAACATGTCCAAAAGGTGTATGCCCTAAATCATGGCTAAGTGCAATTGCTTCAGCTAAAGTCTCATTAAGCCCTAACTCTCTACATAAAGTTCTTGCAATTTGAGCAACCTCTAAAGAGTGTGTAAGTCTTGTTCTAAAATAGTCTCCTTCATGATTTATAAAAACTTGCGTTTTATACTCCAATCTTCTAAAAGAGCTACAATGAATTATTCTGTCTCTATCCCTGCTAAAACCATCTCTAAAATCATCAATAGCTGGGTAAAAACGCTTAAATGCCAACATTTTTTACCTTTTTTGCAATTTTTATACTAAAAAATATAATAATTTGATATAATATAGAAAATTATACTATATTTTTATAGAGAGGGGCTAATATATGCTAGTTAAACTTATGCATTATACGCCATTAGATGTATGCGCTCATGCTATTAGAACTTGTTGGCAAAGTTTTGATAAAAGCGATAATGGCGGTGAAAAGGATAAAGCTTTAATAGATAGAGTAGGCAATAAATATAAACACTCAAGTACACTAGAGCATCTATATTATAACTTTTTTATATCCGGAATTAGCAGAGCATTGCTTCAAGAGCTTGCGCGTCACAGAATTGCAAGCCTTAGCGTAAAATCGACTCGTTACACGCTAAAAGAGCTAAAAGATATAGCCCCTTTTAAAGAAGACGACTTTGAAGGCGCATCTAAGTTTATAGTGCTTACTAATGACAAAAGAGTAGATAGTGCCTCTATAAAAGCGCTTAATAATCTTCAAGCTCTTCTAAAAGAAGGAATTAGTAACGATTATGCAAAATATGCTTTGCCAGAGTGCTATAAAAGTGAGCTTACTTGGAGTATTAACGCCCGTTCACTACAAAATTTCTTAAGTTTAAGAAGCGATAAATCGGCTCTTTGGGAGATTAGAAAATTGGCTTATAAAATATTTGAGGCTCTTCCTAATGATCATAAATATCTATTTGAAGAGTATATTAAAAATAAAGAAAAAGAGTAAAATATGAAAAAATTAATTATTCTATTAATATTAGCAATCTCTTTTATTAATGCAAATATAAATAGCTCAATAATTAATTCAATCTCATCTCCATACAAAGCACTCATATCTAAAATGTATGCGCTTAATAGAAATAACTATATTTGGCTTAATAATCCTTCTAATTTACAAAAAGCTGTTAATGCATTTAGCAACGAATATTACAACTACAAAAACAAACCTCTACACCGAACAGAGATTATAAAACTGCTCTACGCCCTAGACAGTGGTGCTTTAGATGAGTATAATAAAGCTAAACTAGATATCTTAATAACCGATGCATACATAAGACTACTTAAATTTATTAGAATTGGCGATGTTGATTGGGCATTAGTAAAAAGAAAAATGGCATCTTTACGAAAAACACACGATATTAAAGCTGTTTGGGAGATGAGAGTAAAAGGAATGCCAGATGCAAATACTATTCTTAAATATATTCAAAGTGGCAGAGTAAATGCTTTGCTATCTTTAAGTATAGGTTTAAAAGATAGATATAAATCTTATATAGATGCTTTAATATACTATCGCAAAATCCCAGAGTTTAGAAAAGTACCATATGGCAGAACAATAAAATATGGACAAAGAGATAAAAGAATATATCAAATAAAAAGACGCCTTCTAATTCTTGGAGACTTCCCTAGAAACGGCTCTATGAGCAGAAAATATGGCAGAGATTTAGCATATGCAATTAGAAGATTTAGAAAAAGATTAAACCTAAGAGCAGGAGACTATATAGATAATAAACTAATTGCATATATAAATTTGCCAAAATCATACTACATTAAAAAGATAATTGTAAATTTAGATAAAACAAAACTCTATCCAAGAAGTTTTGAACCACTATATATAGAAGTAAATGTACCAGAGTTTAAAATGAGACTCTATCAAGATGGATATGAGATATTCTCAAGCGCAGCAATTGTCGGAAGGCTCGATAGACCAACACCAATATTTAGCGATAAATTAGAATATATCGTAGTAAACCCAACTTGGACAATTCCAGAGAGCTTAGTAAAAAAAGATTTAATTCCAGCTCTAAAACAAAACCCTAATATTTTAGAAATTGCCCATATTAAAGCTTATCAAAGAGGAAGAGAAGTAACCCCAAATTTAGAAAAGCTATTTAGTTACGAAAACTCAAGCAGACACCTTCCATATCAGTTTATACAAGAAGCAGGAGCAGATAACGCTTTAGGCAGAGTTAAATTTATGTTCCCAAATAGATACTCTGTATATCTACATGATACTCCAGAAAAAGGACTATTTAACCATAGATATAGATATAATAGCTCAGGTTGTATGAGAATAAACGACCCAAAAGGTTTCTTTAGAGCTTTACAACCATACTTAAACACTTCACAAGATATAGAGAGTATAATTGCAAGTGACAAAACAACTAGAGTCACTCTAAAAAGAAAAATTCCTGTTCATATAGTCTATTTTACCTTAGAGTTTGAAAATGGCGCACCTAAATTTCTATATGATGCATATATGTACGATAAAATTATCGAAGAATCAACCCAAGGCAATATAAAAAACTATTTTGAAGTTCCAGCAGTTAGACTTAAAGAGGTAAGGAGATAAAAAATGACTACATTGCTCTATATACTGCTTTATGCACTAATTGCGGCAGGGTTAGTCTTTTTTATACTAAAAAAATCTATTGTATATATTCCAGCAGAAGAAGAGTGGATAATTGAAAGATACAACAAATATCACAGAACTGCAAAACCACCATTTGCATTTGTACTATTTGACCCAATATTTGATAGAATCAGAAAAAAAGTATTTATGCGTGGGGATAAATCTGAAATTAAAGGTATGAAAATATATACAAGCGATAAGGTTTTAATTGGAGTTAGCGCAATAATCTATTATAAAGTTATAAACTCTCACGATGCAACATATAAAATACCAGACTACAAGGGTGGGATTGAAAGGCAAGCAAAAGGTCATATAAGATATAAAATAGGAACTATGATTTTAGAAGATGCAATCTTAGGAAGAAAAGATATTAAAAAATTTACAGAAGAGCATCTAGCTAAAGATTTAGATGCATGGGGTGTAAAACTCTTAGCTGTTGAGATTAGCGATATTGATGTACCAAAAGAGATTCAAAAAGCTCTTGAAAATAAAGCAATTGCAATCAGACAAAAAACTGCCGATATGATTAAGGCTCAATCAAAATATGAAGTTGCAAAAAAGAATGCAGAAACTCATAAAATTAAACTAGAAGAGAAAATTCATACCATTGAAGAGCTCTCAAAAGTAAACCATACAGGAGATGCAAATATGCCAATTAATCTTTTATTAGGAGAAAAGTATTTAGAAGCTCTACAGAGCCTATCTTCATCAGATAGCTCAAAATTTGTGGTTTATCCATCAGATTTACAAAAATCCTTAAAAGGTCTATTTACAATGAATGCAATAAAGGAGGATAATGATGATTAAAAATAGTATTAATCTAAATTTAATCAAAAAATCACTAAAATATAAGAAAAGAGGGATAAAATGTCACTAATTAAAAATGTACCAACATTTCTTTGGCTATTAGTAGCTTATGTTTTTGCAAGATATGCTGTTGTAGATTTAGATATGCCATCGTTAGATATGAACCATATTATATGGGCTAGAGATGAGCTATTCTTTTTAACTACTAAAGATATATTCTTGATTATAGGTGTAATTTGCCTATATATTGAGATATACAAAGCCGCAACTGGTGGAGAAGAGACAGTACCAGAAACTATTATTAGCTTTATGGTTGCTGTTGGTCACCTTACAATCTTTTTAATCTGGGATAAAGCACATAATGCAACATTTTTTATAATTATGCTTATGTCTTTTTTAGATGCAATAGGTGGCTTTGTAATCTCAAATTATGCCGCAAGAAAAGATATATCAGTAGGCTAAGAATTATCTTCTTAAGCCCCTTGCAATATCTATATAATCTTTATTTGTGTGGTCTATATAGCCCCATCTTACTAAAAAATCTATAATCACAAGTTCACTATTAAATTTAAAAACTCTATCATTTTCAATCATATTTGCAACCTCTTTTATTGGCATAAGTTCAAACTTTTC
>CAZCOI010000159.1:0-2427 GCA_964500335.1 uncultured Nitratifractor sp. | reverse complement strand
GAGCTCATAATTCTAAATTTTTGCCCTTTTGCATCTTGTGGCATTAAGATTGCTTTTTTAGAAGAGCTAATTTGTTTAAATGCGTTATCCCAATAATCTAAAACTACAAAACCTTTTGCTGATACTAAATCTTTTAACTTTTGCCCAACTTCTCCATCTTGAACTTTATGCACATGATTCATATCTCTAAAAAGAAACGGTAAATCAAAAAGCGCAAGTTGCGGAACCGTTTTTGTAAATTTAGAAAACGACGGACAAGCCATTTGCGCCGAATTTAATTTAAGCGCTTTTAAAACCTCTTTATCTTTATAAAGCTGAGAGTTAGGGTAAACTTGAACATCGATTTTACCTTTGCTAAGCTCTTCTAAACGCTTTTCAAAAAAGTTAGCCGCTTTGCCTTTTGGGGTATTTTCGCTAACAACATGGCTAAATTTTAAAACAAAATCAGCACCAAATAGTGTTGCACTCATCGAAGCAACAACAGCAGTTGATAATAGAACTTTTTTTAACATACTTCATCCTTTTTTAAGAAAATATACAAAATATAGTATATCTAAAAATTGTGTTAATTCTATATATTTTATACTTTTGATTTAATTTTTAAAAAGGAGGTTACGGTTTTATAACAAAATCGATTTTCTCTTTTAGAGCTTTTTTCTTTTTCTCTTTCTCTTTTGCTCTATCTTTTTTCTTTTTATCATAATCTGCTAAAATCTTTTTAGGAGTATTTTTAGTTACATATTCCCAACTCTTTTTAATTTTTGCTACATCTAAAATCTCTACACTTTTATCTGGAATTAAAGATACATATGCTCTTGTTCTTATTCTAATTTCTGGATTATCTGAAATTAAATTTATAGTTTTTAGTTTATCTGAATTTGATAAAATATTTTTAATGCCTTCAGCCAATTTAGATTTATACCACCCTTCGTATTGATCTTTTGCTATTTCGCCCTCTATTGCAAGAGGATTCTCTTTTTCTACCTTTTCTACATACTCAACCTCATCATCATCTACACCTTCAACTTCAACAATTGTTTTTAAGCTAATCCCCCTAATTGTTAAGACTTTCTCTTTTGATTGAAGCTTTTCTATTAGCTCAATTGCGGCTGTTGCTTTTTTGAATGTATCGCTATCTTCATCTTTTGCCGCTTTGTGTCTAATATTTGTAATTTCATCTAACTGCATTCTAAGTAATACAAAAGAGGTTTTATATTTTTTGCACACTTTTGTAATCATATCAAAGGTATCTTTACTCTTATCTGTACAGTTTAACCATGTATTATTATCTACAATTAGCGGATTTTTAACTAATGAAAATTCTGTTTTTTTATGCTTATCTAAATTCATATATATATCTAATTTTTTTAAGAACAGTACAACAAACGGAATAATTATTAAAAATACTAAATATATTGGAAAGCCATATTTATATAAAGAGAAAGAGACTATAGTAATAAAAATAGCCGCAACTATAAAATATGCAATATCTTTATCTATATCTCTTAATTTTAAGCTCATTAAATATCCTAAATAAAACTTTTTATTATTTTATCTAATTTTGGTTTAATGGTAAGCAGAAGTAGGCTTTTAGCTATCTATTCCAAATCTCTTTTGCATCTTGATAGCTTAAAAGTCCATTTACAAAGCTCTTTTCAAGTTCTGGAAGTTTCTCTATTAAAAATGGGCTATAATCGATTAATTCATACTCTTTTACTTCGATTTTACCATCTTTTATACTA
Organism: uncultured Nitratifractor sp.; assembly: GCA_964500335.1. Classification (GTDB taxonomy): domain Bacteria; phylum Campylobacterota; class Campylobacteria; order Campylobacterales; family Sulfurovaceae; genus JAADEQ01. The sequence continues at coordinate 685 of CAZCOI010000159.1, read as the reverse complement.
TAAGGTAGAGAGATAGTAATATACTCTGAGCACTTATATTTTTGAACCATTACCATAATAATAGACTCTCTTTTACCACCTACATCAATTTCTGCTGGAAATATAATAGCACCGCACTCTACATCTTCTGTATTATTTTCAAAAATCGATATTGCTTTTGGTATGGACTCTTCTAATGATAGTCCTTTGATTGTCTTTTTTATCTCTTTTAAATCTTTTTTATAACCTATAAACATAGGAGTTAAGCACTTATTTAAGCTAAGTTTATCAATTGCACTTGTTAGCATAAAACCAGCTACTGAGACTATCTTTTCCATCAATTTAGCTCCTATGAAAATTAATACGCGATTATAATAAAAAGGTGTTTATAATATGTTTACTTTTCAAAACAATACCATAAAAAGTGCTTTATTGTCAATATATTTTATGTTGAAAAATAGCTTTTTGGGATATCAAGTAAATATTGGATATAATTTCAAAAACCCTTTTAAGGCATAGATATGAGTAAGACAAACCACTATAATCCAAGTGAAGTTGAAAAAAATTACTATAAGTTTTGGGAAGAGCAAGGCTTTTTTGAGATAGATGGGAATAAAAATATCCAAAAAGATGGCAAGAAGTTTTGTATAATGATGCCACCTCCAAATGTTACAGGAAGGCTACATATTGGGCATGCGCTTACATT
>CAZCOI010000158.1:0-8296 GCA_964500335.1 uncultured Nitratifractor sp. | reverse complement strand
CTATATTCTTAGAGCTTAATTCTTATAAAATATTAAGCTCTTTGTAGCCATCTGTTAAAACCTCTGGGTTTTCGATTCCATAAATTTTATATAAAGTTGCGGCAATTGATAGAGGTTCAAACCAAAAGGTGCCATCTTTTGGCTTTAACCACAATCTAGTTGAACTTTGTGCATCTAATTTAGTCTCTCCTACTACACCTTTATGATTAAAATAACCTTTACCGCCAAAAATATATAAGTTTTGTAAATTTCCATGGTCCCAGCCATATGCTGAGTTTAAATTTACATTTCTTCCAAATTCACCAAATACAAATATATTTACCTCATCTATTTTATTGATTGCTTTTAGATGTGCCATTGCTGAGCGCAAAGCTCTAAAGAGACTTTTTGACCTATTTATATAATTTTTTGCTTCGTTATGGTCATCCCATCCACCAAGCCCTCCGGTACTTAAAGTAATTACTTTTGTATCACTATTTTTATAAAGAATATTAATTGCAGATTCTAACTTTTTAGCAAATTTATTATCTTGAGGATATGCATCTTCGCCTAAATCTGGAGTTTGAGTCTGCTTTATTTGATTTATAAAATTTGCCAACTTAGCTCTTTTAACAAAAGCAGATTTTATCTTTCCATCACTATTTATATTTTGAGAGATAATATCCATTTTACTGTGCAATGCAGGGTCAAAACCTCCTTTTTCATCACTTTGATTATAGTTTGGTTTTTCTCTCTCCTCTTTTGTGTAATATATCCAGTTTCTTACACTCCAACTAGTTCTATCATATGGATTGTCAAAATTCTCATCCATAGCAACTGCTCTAAGATAGCTTGGAGTTGCTAACTCTCCATCTTCATAAAATTTAGAATCTCCCTCCATAGTAATAAATGGCATAAAAGAGCTATTATCAACTACTCCATTTTCATTTAAAATATTTGCTAAATTAGATACAATTCCACCAGCATTACTTACATCAAATGTCCCTTTTTGATTCTCTTCACTACATACTCCATGAGCTTTATTACCTGCTTCTTCTCTTACCTTTGAGTAGCAACATCTATATATGCTCATATCACCATCTAATAGCATCTTCTCTAGTTCATCTCCACCAGCTTCTTTCCAAAAGCCATGCTCAGTTGGCGTAATATCTCTAAAATATTCATAGTAGTCATTTTGAGAGTGTTTATTAATATCTTTTATATTAGTTATATTTCCAGCTAGCTGACTTGCACCACCATACATAAAAATGATTATTGTCTGAGCATTATAACTAGGTTTTGAAAAGCTAATTTTACTTAAATCTAATTTTTTAGCATAGCTAAAATTTGGTATTAAAATCGATAATCCAGAAACTAGTGATACTTTTATAAAATCTCTTCTATCCATTATTTAACCTCACTTTGCATATATAGCTCTTCTAACCTTGATATATAATCTAATACAATTATTGCAATATTTTTTCTTCTATCTTCTCTTGCTTGTTCTTCGTTATTATCTCTTCTTGTTAGCATATCAAACTCACTTTTAAACTCATTATTCTCTAACATATGCTCTTTAAATAGATTTAGTTCCATATCTGTTGGCTCTCTTTGAATAGTAGCTTTAAATAGATACTCTATAAAGTTTTTAAGTGTTGTCTCATCACTGCTATTATCTATTTTAAAATTGTTTATATCTATAAAATCTAAGCTCCAGCCATCGTATTTCCAGCTATCTTTATTACTCTCATCTTTATAAGCACTATTTAGCATAACATACTCTCTAATATATTTATGATATGTAGCAAACGACAAAGAGTCAAGCGGAACTCTTGTAAGCTTTCCTAGCTTATATTTCATAGATGCTTGATTCATCTTATTTAACTCATTTTTAAAGTAATAAAAAGCATCTCTTTTTACTTGAAAATTCATCTTTTTGGCTAAAGAGTAAAATCTCTCTTCTGCGCTTAGCGCTCTTTTATTATTTAGTAAATACTCTTTAGAAAATAAAATTTGCAAAAGTATATCTTGCCATTTTTGTGGCTTGCTTGAGACTATAGTTTTTGCAATTTCATCTTTTTTGCTCTCGCTTTTATTAGGAAAGAAAAAATCAACCAATCTTTTTGTAACACCATATGTAAATTCATCAGATTTTACAAGCTCTCTATAAAAATCTTCTCCTGTATAGATAGTAGTATTAAATAGTTTTATTGGAGTATGATTTTTATTTAACCCTACCTCTAAAGTGTCGCTATCTCTATTTAGTTTCCAATTTTGTAGAGCCTTTGCCGATAGTGGAACATCTGAATCTTTTGCATTTAATGTATATATCTCTAACATCTCTCTACCGTTATCTTCTGGGCTTCTAAAGCGTCTCCAGTTATCTTCGCTCATCATATGAACATATGTTATATATCTCATACCGCTATTGATATCTAACATATTAACTAAACGATTATATACATTAGCAATATTAGGAGTGTGAGTTGAACTTAACTCATATGCAGGAGAGAACATTATAGTTTGGGTTAATATATATGATATCCAATTTTCAAAATAGTATCTATCTAGTTTATTCATAGCATAAAATCTAGTTAAAATTGTAATAACTTGTGGCTGTGCCCAAGATTTATTGCTATATTGAGCAAAATTATTCTCATCTAAAATAAAACTCTCAAGTGCATCTCTATCGATTTTATCTTCATTAAGGGCGTTATAAATAGATGATAAAAAATTTTCGCTATTAATCTTTTCTTTTAACTCATCTAAGGGGTATCCAAAAAATAGAGATTCTAAAAGATTATTTGCAACTTTTAGTTTTTTATTTTGGCTAAGTGCATTAAATTCACTATCACTTAGTTGCTCTAGCTTATACTCACTCTTTGGCAAATTATCATAATAAAATTGCAATCCTTTATAAGAGATTGTAGTTGAGCTATTTGAATCACTTTTATTTGGAGTATTGCTATTTAAAGTATTACTGCTATCTGAGCCACAACCAGCAAAAAAAGATATTAATATGAAAAGAGTAGTTATCAAAATAGAGTTTTTATACATTACAATACCTTGTTTTATGGTATTATAACATATCTTATATCGGTTTTACCTAATAGCTATGTAAAATCTAATATCTCTTTAAAGTTATTACAAATTACATCTGGCTCTAAATCTTTTAAATTAATACCTTGATTATAGCCATATGTTAATGCAATAGAACTCATATTTGCTTTTTTACTAGCAATTATATCATTACTAGAATCTCCTACCATTACACAACAATTTGGCTTAATATTTAAATCTTGAGAAATCTTTAACAGCATCTGTGGATGTGGTTTTTTAAATTGTGTAGAGCCTCCGCCTAAAGCAAGTTTAAAAAAGTTGTCTAATTTAAAATGGCTTAATATATCTGCTACAAACTCTATAGGCTTATTTGTTGCTAATGCTAAAGTATAGTTTTTATCTTTTAAAGCATTAAGTGTCTCTAAAACATTAGGATAAAGCGTAGTATTTGTAGTTAAATTTTTGCTATAAAAACTAAAAAAAGCATCTTTTGCTCTTTTAAAACACTCTTTATCTTTAGGCTCTTTATACTCTTTTTTACCACTTAATGCTCTTTTTATCAAAATATCTGCTCCATTTCCTACAAAACCTTTAATGAGTTCTGCAGGTAGAGGTTTTTTATTTAGCTCTTTTAGCATTAAGTTAATAGAGTATGCAAGTGATGGCGCACTGTCTATTAATGTTCCATCCAAATCAAAAATTATTAATTTTTTATCTTTTAGCATCTTGCATCCATTTTTGAATGCAGTATAATAAAATATGCTTAAACAAAAATTATGCATTAAAAGTTTGTTAATGCTTTATAATTTTGCAAAACTTTCCATAAAATAGCTCAAAAAACATATTTATAAATTATTAGAACACTCAATGCATATTTTAAGTTAAATTAATTTACTACCTTTACTATAGTTCCTGGTTTTATCTTTTTAAATAGCGTTTTAGCAACAAATGGTTGCAACCTAATACATCCATTTGAGCCTGGATATCTTTTAACATGTTCGCTTGCATGAAGCCCTATTCCATTGCTTGTTATTCTCATCCAATTTTTAAGTGGTGCTCCTACAAATTTAACACCCCTCCAGCTACCTTTGTATTTTCTTCTATCTCCATGATAAATTAATTTTCCATTTTTATAGATATCGCCAAAAATAGTAGAGCGTTTAGTGGCAACTTTTTCCATAATTTTAAAAGTACCTAAAGGTGTTCTTTTATCTCTAAAAGTTTTTGTATTTGGCTCAAGTTTATGTTTAGAGCCCGTTGTACAAGGCGCATCAAGCGCAACTTTGCCTTTAACTAAAAGCTTAACTCTTTGCTCACTAATATCAACTTTTAGTAAAGTATCTTTAACCCCAGCTAATTTAAGCAGTTTTTCATCTTTATATACAGCATAGCTCTTTTTTAAATCTACAAACTTTTTAAACTCGCTATAAGATTTAAAACTCATCTTTTTATCAGCTTTTTTAATCTTAGAAGCAAATTTCGTATCTTTTAAGCCTTTTATGTTTACTTTTACTAAATTTTTATGTAGCCTATGTCCATACAAAAGCTTATTTAGGGCATCTTTTGTATTTTTGCCTATATATCCACTAGCTGGAATATTCTCTTTTATTTGTAACTTTTTAATAGTATCAATTGTAGTACTATCAAGCACTCCTGTAACTTTTATATTAGGATTTAGCCTCTTTTTTAGCAGATATTGAACTGCTTTTATCTCTAAAATATTATTTTTGCAACTAAAAGATTCATTTTTACAGATATCACTAAAATTTACAAAATCTACCTTTGCAAATAAAAAAGAGAAAAACAAACCAACAAACATAACAATTTTTAATACTTTCATTATCTCTCCAAAACTATTTTGAAGCGAAGTCTAGCGTAGAAAAATTAACAAAAAGTAACACTTTTTTATAAAATTTACTATATAATATAGTTACTAAGAATTAAAGGATATAAATGAGCAAAGAAGAGATTTTAGAATTTTTAAATTTCAGACATGCATGTAAGATTTTTGATAGCTCAAAAAGAGTAAAAAAAGAGGATTTTGAGCTAATTTTAGAGAGTGCAAGGCTTAGTCCAAGCTCTTTTGGGTTTGAGCCTTGGCGATTTTATGTGCTTGAAAGCAAAGAGATAAGAAAAAAACTTTTGCCAATTGTATGGGGTGCTCAAGATACTCTTTTAAGTTCAAGCTATTATGTTGTAATTTTAGCTAGAAAAAAGCCATCAATGCTTTATAACAGTAGCTATATAACCCATATGCTTTATGATATTCACAAAATCCCTAAAGAAAAAGCTGAGGCTAGAAGAGCAAAATATAAAAAGTTTCAAGAAGATGATTTTAAACTTTTACAAAGCGATAGAGCTATATTTGATTGGGCTTGTAAGCAGACCTATATTGCTTTAGCAAATATGATGAGTGTTGCGGCTATGCTAAAGATAGATTCTTGCGCAATAGAGGGATTTGATATGCAAAAGTGCGATGAGCTTTTAAGCAAAGAGCTAGGTTATAATCAAGATGAATTTGGCTTATCTGTAATGGTTGCTTTTGGATATAGGCTAAACCCACAACCAACAAAAACAAGACAACCACTAAAAGATATAGTAAAATTTGTATGAAAAAGCTCCTAACTCTTAGCTTTTTAGCCACTGCAATTGTTATATTTTATGGATATTTTAAAAGCTCTTTTAAATATAACTATAAAGAGCCAAATATAAAAGAGCTAGTTTATGCAAAAACAAAAAATAACTATTTAGATTTAAAAATTCAAAATGCTATAAAAGAGAAAAAATATGATGATGCAAAAATATATTTAGATTTAGCAAATGAGTTTAATATAACTTTACTTCCTAAAACAAAAGAGCTAATAGCTAAAGAGTTTACAACTACAAAAAAGCTTTTAAGAGGCACAAAAGATTTTTTTAACGGATTTATAAGTGGCAAAGCAGAAAATGGCACCCAAATAGCAGGGGCAATAACTTCGGATTTTACAATTTATGGCGACTTAAGAGATGTTACAATAGAGGGCAAAAAATATATAAATAACGAACCTTACGACAAGCTAATTTTAGGTCTTTCGATGGCTGGGTTAGCACTAAGTGCTACAGCTATTGTAACGCTTGGCTCTAGCGCTTATGCAAAAACTGCTACTTCTGCTTTAAAAGTAGCAAAAAGAGAGAAGATATTAACAAAAGGTTTTAGTAAAACTTTAAATGATGCTTTAGAAAAATCTATAGATTTTAAAGCAATTAAAAGCGTAAAATTAGGCTCTATAAAAGAGTTAAAAAATAGCTCTAAAATTATTAAAAATAGCGTTAAACTACAGCACCTAAAACCTATATTAAAAGATTTAAAAACAATAGAAAACTCAACCTCACTAACAGATACTATACATCTGCTAAAATATGTAGATAACTCAAAAGATTTAACAAAAGTTGCAAAAGTATCTAAAAAATATAAAAAAGCTACAAGAGGAATCTTTAAACTTTTTGGCAAAAATATCTTTAGATTAACAAAAGTTGGTATTAAATGGAGTAAAACTTTAATTATTAGTCTTGCTGGTTTAGTTTTAGCATCAATTGCATTTTTAATAACCCTATTTTCAAAAAAAAGATAAAGGTTAGGGGTAAGGGGTAAGAGCTAAGAGTTAAGGGTTAAGGGGGGGGATTAGAGTTGAGGGTTCAGAGTTGAGGATAACTTATTGCTTAGTGCTTAATTCTTAATGCTTAATACTTATTGCTTAATACTTATTGGTTTTAATGATGAAAAATATCACACTTTTTATTTAATTTTTCTAAATTTTTAATTTTCATTTTACCTCTGCTTGCAATTATAATCTCCTCTTGCTTTAATTTATTTAATTGTTGGGTTACTACAGACCTTACAGAGCCAATAAGCTCTGCTAAAGATTCATGAGAGAGATTATTGATTAATTTAACTGGATAATAATTACTCTCATCTTTACATCTATTTGTATGTTTTAAAATTAAATTTGCAAGTCTTGTTGTAGTATCTCCAAAAACCAAAGATTCGCTAAAGCTCTCCATATCTCTTAAAATTCTACCAAGATATGGCAATAAAGTTTCGTTAAACTTTGGATATTTAATTATCCACTCTCTAGCTTTTTTTAATTTTATTCTAAGTAGTTTCATATTATCCATAGGGATTGGAAAGACTATATGCTCTTTACCATCAAGTAAAGGAAATATATCAAAAATATCACCTTCACTTAATAAAAAAAGTGCAAGCGATCTACCGCTATTTGGGTCTATTTGAGTAACTTTTAATCTTCCTTCTAAAATTATATAAGTATATTTTGAACTTATATCATATGGCAAATCTTGTGCCTTTTTCCACTCTATATATTCACACTCATTAACTATCTTTTTTAAAATATCTTCTTCTATATTAGAAAAGAGTTCAAAATTTTTAAGAGTTTGAACAATTTGATTAAAATTTTTATTTTTATACTCGCCCATAAGCTACCTTTATTTTCTATGCCTATTATATTTAAAGTTATCCAATATTTTATAAATTTTATTATATAAAGACTCTTTTATACTATTTGCTCTATCTTTTAAATCTATATAGTTATAATCGTTTGCAAAGCTTTCAATTGCTTCTACTGTCTCTTCTAGTCTATTTTCTTGAGTATATAATAGGTTTCTAATCCGATATTTTGCTCTAATTATTTTTTGATGTTCACTTAAAACCTTATTATATGCATACTTATCTAAAGTTGTTAAGATTGTCTCTAATAAAATATTTAAATACTCTTTTAAATCTTTATTATCTTTAAATATCTCATTTACAGCTTCAAAAATATCATATGTAATACTCTCTAATGACTCTCCTACTTCATAAGAGTTATCTAATGCCTCTTTGTAAAGAGACTCTAAAATTTGAGCAAATCTCTCTTTTGTAACCTCTTGTTGCCCCAATTTAGTCTTTAAAGTATCTACAAGATTTTGCATAAAAACCCCTATTTTAGTTATTTTTAAAATTATAAACTTTTTTACCCATTAAATTGTGTTAGTTAGCTAACAGAATAAAAAAATATATCATATTATACTACAACTACAAAAACCAAAAAAGGAGTTTACTATGAAAAAACAACTACTGCTATTAGCATTAAGCTCAACTTTACTATTAACTAACGCTTATGCAAAAGCAACAAAAGCCGAGCTTGTTCAAAATCAGACTAAAAAACATCAAAGTAATTTAAAAAATACGCCAAAAGAGGTAATCGAAGCTATTGCAAAT
>CAZCOI010000157.1:0-1863 GCA_964500335.1 uncultured Nitratifractor sp. | reverse complement strand
GAGAGCAATGCCTCTTATGATAGATAGTTTTGTAATGGAAAATTGGCTTGTTGCATAATTTGTCACAATTTAATTGTATAATAGTCTTGTAGGAGGTTTATTATGAAAGTTCTATTTTTATTAATTTCAGTTTTATCGGTGTTGGGGGCTGGCAGTTGCTATGAGTACAATCCAAAATCGCTTAAAGCTACTTTGCAAAACAAAAGAGTATCTACACCAAGCAAGATTATTGTCAAAATGCCAGATAACTTTAAAAAACGCAATAATATTGTAAAGTTTTTAGCTAGAGTAGATGGCAAAAACTATATCCACAAGTGGCTATTTTGCTCAATGCATAACAGTAAAATAAGCTGCTCTGGAGAGTGCGATTCGGCAAATATCTTCTTTAGCAAAAACTATGCTTTAAGTATAGATTTTATAGATTTTGCAAAAGAGCAAAAGAATAATGAGCCAATTTTGGAGCTAGCAATTCATGGCAAAGCAAATGTATGGATGAGACCAAAAAAAGTTGCCTGTCCATTGCCATTGGCAGAGAAAAAAAAGAGCAGAGCAAAGCTATATGTATGTTATGCAAAAAGAGTTGGCACAATTGAACCAAAATATTATGGTTGCTTTAGAAGCGAAGTTAGCTGCAACAGTATAAATAAAAGGCACTTTGGACACTACCCAAATGAGCGCAGTGCAAAAAGAGCTTTACATAGATGTGTTACATCTAAGCCAAAATTTATAGATTAATTAATGCCAAGTTATGCATTAGAATTTATTTGATATAATTACCTTTTATCTAAAAGGAATAGTTTGAAATTTAAAATTAGTAAATATTTAATAGACGATATAGAAAATGTAAACCACCCAAGCAATTTTGACTTTACAAAAGATTACTCTGTATTGGTTTTAAGACTACCATATATCAAAAAAACCAATGTAGAAGTTGTAAGCTATGTATTTTACATAAGTGGTGGCAAAGTTTTTAAATATAAAAGAGATATACAAGAGTTTATAGAGCTTGGTGGCTTTGATAATTTATATGAATTTTTAGATGCAAGAATTGATAAAATCTTAGCAAAGCTTTCTAGATTGCAATTTAGAATTGAGAGGCTAGAAGATAAGCTATATGAAAAATCAACTGATAGCAGATTTGCTAATAAGTGGCTACTTTTCAAAAAAGAGCTTAGTCTTATAGAACGCCTTATGGGGCATGCTTTAATCTCTTATGAGCGCTTTATTAAACACCACAAAGATGAGCTTGATGAGCTAGAGTATAACGATTTGCATGAGCATATAGATAGATCTTATCGTCTTAGCAAAAGTGGACTCGAGAAGCTTGATAACCTATACAATTTCTATCGAGCAAAGAGTGATGAGAAGATGAACAATATTATGTTTATGCTTACAATTATCTCGGCTATCTTTATGCCATTAACACTAGTTACTGGGTACTTTGGCATGAATACAGGAGGTCTGCCATATACAAATGATCCAAACGGCACTATCAAAGTAACAGTTGCAGTGCTACTTTTTGAGATACCATTTGTACTACTTATATGGAAAATGATGCGCAAAGAGTAATTAGAAACTAAAAAGGGATAGTTATAATAAATATTGCTCCCTTAGAGCTATTTTTTGCCTCTATTTTGCCATTGAACTTCTCTTTTATAACCATCTGGCTCATATATAGCCCAATTCCTGTTGATTTTACTCTCTTTTTAGAGATAAATGGCTTAAAGATATTTTCAATAGGCTTTTCATCTATCCCTCCTGCATTATCCTCTATTTTTATAACTATAGACTCTTTTGTATCAAATATCTCTATGCATATTTTTGCTTCTTTTATATCTCTTAGTTTAATAACATCTAAAGAGT
>CAZCOI010000156.1:0-6465 GCA_964500335.1 uncultured Nitratifractor sp. | reverse complement strand
AAAGGTCGATATTATAAATCTAAGCGAGATTGTGTGGGGTAGCTAAAAAATGAATTTAAAAAAAGTTTTTGGATTAAAAAGCGAAGATAGAGCAATAGATTTTTTACAAACTAAAGGTTTTGCAATAGTTGATAGAAACTTTTATGCCTCTAAACTTGGCGAAATAGATATAATTGCTAAAAAAGGCGATGTTTTGCATTTTATAGAGGTTAAAGCATCTCATGGAAGTTTTGAGCCAATTTATAATATTACTCCAAGTAAACTGCAAAAACTTATTAAAAGCGCAAACTACTACCTAAAGCAAAAAAAGTTAAATTTTGCGTGGTGTATAGATGCGCTAATAATAAAAAACGATAAAATTGAGTTAATTGAAAATATCACACTTTAAAGGGGGAATTATGGAATTAAATAAAAAAGAGTTGGAGGAGTTTAATGAGAATGGATTTTTGCTTATTAGAGGTTTTTTAGATAAAAGAAGTTGCGAGATTATAAAAGAGATAGCAAAAATTCATCTAAAATATAAAATTGAACCTATTGAAACAGAATATGAGTATATCGGCATAGATAAAGAGGAGTATAAAAAAAGTGTTAGAAGGTTGCGTCAAGTTTATGATAGAGATATAGTATTTAAAAATTGGATGACAAATAAAAAGATATACCCTATTTTAGAGCAAATCTTAAAAGAAGAACCCATATTAATAACTGCTCACCATAACTCTATAATGACAAAACTAGCAAAAACCTCTACACATACTTGCTGGCATAGAGATAGCAGATATTGGCACTACGATAATACTAATTTAGTTAGTATCTGGTTAGCACTTGGCAAAGAGAATAGTCAAAATGGAGTTTTAGAATTTATTCCAAAATCCCACAAAATGAAACTAAGTGAAGAGTCTTTTGATGAAAAAAGCTTTTTTAGAGAGGATTGGGAGATAAATAAAAAGTTAGTTGAAACTAAAGTCTCTTATAATTTAGAAGCAGGAGATATAGTGCTTTTTCATTCAGAGCTTTTGCATAGAGCAAACGCAAATAAGAGCAATCAAGATAAAATATCTTTTGTATATACTGTAAAAGGAAAAAGTGTAAATGCAATAAAAGATACAAGAAGTTCTAAATTTAAAGAGATAGAGCTAAAAAATAGCTAATCTTTTTAATAGAAAAATGGTTTAAAAATCTATTTTAATCCCTATAAATGGCAAAAATAATCCATTTTTATAATATACACCCATATATTCTTTTATTTATAAAATAAATAATAAAAAATAGTTAAAATAAATTTCATTTATACATAAATTAATAAAAAATTCATTTATCTTAAGTATAATGCCGCTTCCAAAATTTAATATTAGGAGATTTAATGAAAAATAACTATTCACCAATATTTTTCTTATCGGCATTAGGACCTGGAGGTATGGCTGTAGCTTTTTATATGTACTTTATGTTTATGACACCGCACAAAGGTGTAGCAATGCCAACATACGATACATTAATGGCTTATTTTAATAAAACAACAATTTATGGTAAAGTTGGAATGGGATTAGTTTTGTTTGCAGTACTATTTTTTGCATATAAGCATATTCAGCTATTAATTAAAAATACAATTGAGTATAAAAAGTTTAAAAAGACACAAGCTTATAAAAATATGAAAGGAACACTGCAAGAGATTACTCTAATGGCAATTCCTTTAACATATGCTATGGCAATTAATGTTATGTTTATTTTAGGAGCAATACTTGTTCCCGGGCTTTGGGATGTAGTTGAGTATCTATTTCCTGGAGCACTTTTAGGCTTTTTAATAGTTGGTTTTTTTGCATTTAAGATATTTTTAGAATATTTTGTACCAATTATTATTAATGGTAATGAAGAGTGGGAGAATAATACAAACTTTTCTCAACTTCTATCTGTTTTTGCTTTTGTTATGATTGGTGTCGGGTTTGCGGCTCCTGGAGCTATGAGCCATATAAAAGTTGTAAATGCCATTGGACTGTTTTTCTCATTTATGTTTATTGGTGCGGCTGTTGGGCTAATGATACTTAAATTTGTACTTGGTTTTCACTCTGTAATAAAACACGGTATTGCTAAAAAAGCGGCACCAACTTTATGGATTTTAATTCCTATATTAACGCTTATCGGAATTACTTTTTTTAGACAAAGATTTGGACTTGCACATAACTTTGCAGATGGTCATTCAAGTGTAAATGAATTTACATTTGTACTAACTGGTGCAATAATTGCAATTGAGACATTAATAGGGTTATTTGGCTATTTTGTAATGAAAGAGCTTAAATATTTTGATGAATATGTTCATGGAGATACAAAAGACCCTGCAACTTACGCATTAATTTGTCCTGGTGTTGCATATACTGTATTTGGATTTTTCTTTATACATTGGGGATTAGTATATAATGGTGTAGTTACAAAATTCTCTATTGGATATTGGGTTTTAGTAGCAATATTAGCTTTTATTCAATATAAAACTGTAGCTACTATGCTAAAATTAAATAAAAAATTTGGCTTATAAAATTAATGGTGCAACTTTTGCACCATTGAGATATTTTTTTACAAACTTTCTCAAAAAAAAGCAATTTTTAAAATTTTAGTGATATATTCTACTTTTAAGATTACGCCTAACAAAAATAGGTATAATCTCTTATTCAAAATTAATTAAAAAGGATGGTGTATGGGTAAATACATTGAACTAACAACAGAAAATTTTCAAGATACAATTAAAGAGGGTGTTACTCTTGTAGATTTTTGGGCACCTTGGTGTGGTCCTTGTAGAATGATTGCGCCAGTAATTGAAGAGTTAGCTGAAGATTATGAAGGAAGAGCTAAAATTTGTAAAGTAAACACAGATGAACAACCATCTATTGCAGGTGAATATGGTATTAGATCTATTCCTACAATTTTATTTTTCAAAGATGGTGAGTTAGTAGATCAAATGATTGGAGCGGCTGGTAAAGGCGTATTTGCAGAAAAACTTGATGCTCTATTAGCATAACACAAAGCTCTTTTGGGCTTTGTGTAGTTTTTAGATGCTTTATTTTATAAATCTTTTAAAAACTACATAAAAGGTTAAAAAATGTTAGATTTAGCAATTATTGGTGGAGGACCTGCTGGACTTACAGCAGGACTCTATGCTACAAGAGGCGGACTAAAAAATGTTATAATGTTTGAGATGGGTCTTCCTGGAGGACAAATTACTCAAAGTAGCGAAATAGAAAACTATCCAGGTGTTTTTAGAGAAGAGCCACCACTTACAGGAATGGAGTTAATGGAGCCTTGGCCAAAACAGTGTATGCATTTTGGTCTAAAACATGAGATGAGCCAAGTTAAGCAAATTAAAAAAGAGAGTGATATTTTTAAAATTATAACAAGCTCAAAAGAGTATGAAGCAAAAAGCGTAATTGTTTGCACAGGTTCTACTCCTAAAAAAGCGGGATTTGAAGGTGAAGATGATTTCTTAGGAAGAGGAGTAAGTACTTGTGCAACATGTGATGGCTTTTTTTATAAAGATAAAGAGGTTGCTGTTCTTGGTGGAGGCGATACTGCTCTTGAAGAGGCACTATATTTAGCAAATATATGCTCAAAAGTATATATTATCCATAGAAGAGATAAGTTTAGAGCCGCACCTCCAACAATTCAAAGAGTTATGAATAATGATAAAATAGAACTTATCTTAAATGCTACAATTAAAAAAGCTTATGGTAGCAATATGGGACTTGAAGGGCTAAAAATTAATCAAAATGATAAAACTATTGACCTAAAGGTTCCAGGAGTTTTTGTATTTGTAGGAAATATTGTAAATAATAGCGTTTTAATACAAGATGATGGAAGCTCACTTTGTAAATTAAATGAGTATGGAGAGGTAATTGTTAATCTAAAGATGCAAACCTCTGTAGATGGATTATTTGCCGCAGGCGATATAAGAGTAGATGCACAAAAGCAAGTAGTTTGTGCCGCAGGAGATGGAGCAGTTGCCGGAATGGGCGCACTAAATTATATTCAGGAGCATTTTAATGATTAAAGTTGGAATTTTAGGAAGTACAGGTAGAATGGGACACCATTTAATTGAAGATACTCTCTCAGATAGCGAATTATCTTTAGCAGTAGTTCACGTTTATGATGAGCTAGATATTCCCCTTCCAGAAGATACAATTGTTACAAATGATATTGATGTTTTAGTTAAAGAGGCTGATGTTATTATCGATTTTTCAGCTCCAGTTGCAACAGAAGCACTTTGTGAAGCTGTAATTAAAAACCCAACACCAATAGTTGTGGCAACTACGGGTTTTAGCGAGCATCAACAAAACCTTTTAAAAGAGGCTTCAAAAATTGCACCTGTTCTTTATTCGTCTAATATGTCTGTAGGAATTGCACTATTAAAACAACTTGTACAAGAGGTATCTTCTAAATTAAAAGATTTTGATATAGAAATTGTAGAGATGCATCATAGATATAAAGTTGATGCTCCTAGTGGAACTGCACTAACTTTAGCAGAGTTTGCCGCAAAAGGAAGAGATTTAGATTTAGATAAAGTAAGAGTTAGTGGCAGAGATGGACAAATTGGTGCAAGAAGCAAAGATGAAATTGCTGTAATGGCTCTTAGAGGTGGAGATATCGTAGGGCGACATACAGTTGGATTTTATAATGATGGCGAATTTATAGAGCTAAACCATACAGCAACAAGTCGTCAGACATTCTCTAAAGGTGCAATTAGAGGAGCTAAGTGGCTAGTTAATCAAAAAAATGGTCTCTATAGCATAAATGATGCTATTGGTATTTAAGGAGCAAAATTAATGTGCGCAGTTGTTGGTGTTTATGGAAGTAGCGAAGCTTCTAAAATTGCATATTATGCACTTTTTGCTATGCAACATCGTGGTCAAGAGTCTAGTGGTATTAGCGCTTCAAATGGAAAAGAGATAACATTAATTAAAAATAGAGGCTTAGTAACAGAGGTTTTTAACGAAGATAGTTTTAAAATTTTAAAGGGTAAATGCGCAATTGGGCATAACCGTTACTCAACTGCTGGAAAAGACTCTGTTTTAGATGCTCAGCCTGTATTTGCAAGATATAAGCTTGGTGAAATTGCAGTTGCTCATAATGGAAATTTAACAAATAAGCTTAAAGTTAGAGAAGAGCTAATTGAAAAAGGTGCAATTTTCCAAACATATATGGATACTGAAAATATAGTCCATTTAATTGCAAAAAGTCAAAAAGAGAGCCTTGTTGATAGAATAGAAGATATGCTAGAGCAGATTGAAGGGGCTTACTGTTTAATAATTCAAAGCCGCTCCAAAATGTTTGTAATTAGAGATAAATTTGGCATAAGACCTCTTAGTATTGGGCAATTGCCAGATGGTGGATATATTGTAGCAAGTGAGACTTGTGCTTTTGATTTGGTAGGAGCTAAATTTATTAGAGATGTAAATCCTGGAGAGATGCTTATTTTTGAAGAGTGCGACAATAAAGCTCTATTTACTTCAAAACAGCTTTTTGAACCTAACTATCACCCTTGTGCATTTGAATATATTTACTTTGCTAGACCAGATAGTGTAATAGATGGAAAAAATGTTTATCAGACAAGAGTTGAGTGTGGTAAAAAATTAGCAAAAGAGCAACCAGCAGATATAGATATCGTTTTACCAGTCCCAGATAGCGGAGTTGCGGCGGCTATGGGCTTTGCAGAAGGAATAAATAGACCATTTGTTATGGGAATTGTTAGAAACCACTATGTTGGAAGAACATTTATTGAACCAACTCAGCAAATTAGAGATTTAAAGGTAAAATTAAAACTATCACCAATTAAGCATCTAATAGAGGGGAAAAAAGTTGCAATTATTGATGACTCTTTAGTTAGAGGAACTACATCAAAACAGATTGTAAAGATGCTTAAAGATGTAGGTGCAAAAGAGGTACATATGAGAATTGCGGCACCTGAGATTAAATATCCATGCCGATATGGTATAGATACTCCTACAAAAGAGGAGCTAATATCAAATAGATTAACTCCAGCAGAGATTGCTAAGAGTATTGGAGCAAATAGTGTTGGTTTTTTAAGTATAGATGGTTTAATCGAATCTCTTGGTAAAGATAGAAACTATTCGCTTGTAAGTTTTAATGGAGATTATTTTGCAGGTGGATGCGCAGATTCTTTAGATTGTAGTGGAGAGTAATGAAAAAAATTAAAACTTTTGGCTCCTATTTAAAAGATAAATATAATCAAAGAGTTAAAAAAATCCCTTTAGCAATTGGCGGGTTTACTTGCCCAAATATTGATGGGACAGTTGCAAAAGGGGGATGCACTTTTTGTTTAAATGACTCTTTTAGTCCAAATTTGGCAAAAAATAAAGATAAGATATTTTTAAATCTTAATAGTAAAACAAATCCCATCTTAAATAATCAAATAGAACAAGTTATTAAGCAAATTAATGCAGATAAAGTAAATTTTAAAAATTTGGG
>CAZCOI010000155.1:0-4185 GCA_964500335.1 uncultured Nitratifractor sp. | reverse complement strand
TAAGTCAATATTTAGAAGTTAAAGAGGGAATTTTTGGCGCTTCTATGAGTGTAGATATAGTAAATGATGGACCTGTAACAATAATTTTAGATAGCAAAAATCTTTAATAATATCTTAAAAATATTCCAACTATAAGAGATAATAAAATTGTAGTAACAACTACTAAAATATTTTTATTTTTTTGAGAAAGTGGCCTTTTAACATCTATATACTCTACAATTTTAATAGCAGGATATGCCATAAATAACAGCATTACAATAGAAAATACTAAAGTTATTACAATATCAATCACTATTTTATCCCATAGTAATTTTTAACAAAATTTAGCTCATCGCTATTTTTTAATTTAATACTTTTTAAACTTTTATTATTATCATCAACAATAATTAATTTATCATTATTTAAAACTAAATGTTTTTTACCCCAATCTCTTTCAAGTTTCTCAAATTCTTTAAAAAAATTTTCATTACTAGGCTTCTCTTTAAAATCTTTATTAGTTTTACTTAATATCTCTAGCCCTCCAAATCTTTTTTGAATATAATATGGTGAATACTCTCTAACTAATTTATATACTCTTTGGTTTTTATGAGTTGGTCTGCTTTGCATAAAAACATTAAAGCCAAATATAAAAAAAGCCAAAAATAGCGCTATTGGCAAATATTTATTAATACTTTTCATTATCTTCCTTTTTGATTTAATTATATATATTTCTACATTAAAAAGTATTGATTATTATCAATTAAATAATATTTAAACTATGTTATCATAAAAATAAAAGTGAGTTTAAGATGTATGATTTTTTCTATTTAGAGGGTGCATATTTAATTTTAGCTTCATTTATTCTAGCTATAACTGTTTATGTAACAACAAGAGAGTTTATGCCAAAAGAATCATTAAAAAAAGGACTAATAATCGTAGGTACTATTATAGCTCTTTTTATAGGAGCACACTTTATAGTTACTAAAAATAGAATGAATGCAGTAAAAGAAGCTTTTTATGCAGGTAAAACAATAATTTGTGAAAATAGAATCTATACAAAAGGGGCAAACTATATAGAATTAAAAAATAATGGCAATTGGGTATTAGAAGATAACAACTTTAAAAATAAAAATTTTGCAAGAGACTTTTTTATAGCAAGATGTATAGTTAAGTAACATCTATTTTTATTTAACAATTAAATTTGCAATATCCCTCAATCTCCCTATATCTCTTTTACTCCCTTATTTTCAACTTTTTTTAATACTTATAAATTAGACCAATATAAAACAATTATAAAAAAAATAAAAATATTTGATTAATATCAATTTTTTTAGCATTAAGAAGTGTCATAATGTTATTGCAACAATAGGATGTAATAGTTCAAAGGAGGAATATAATGTATATTGCAACACCTAATTTAGAAGCAAATGAGTTTTTACCTATTTTTATTAGTGCTACTCTTGTGCTTGTATTTGGTGTTTTATATGCAGGATTAATAACCCTCTCTAAAATGGGATATCTTGCAAAAAAATGGCAATATATTGCATATCTCTTTTGGCTATTACAAACCTATTCGCTTTATTTTATGGCTGTAAGAATTCATAGTAATACATTTACCCAAAAGGTATTAATTGTTACTATGATAGCGTATCTTTTTATACCTCATCTATATTTTAGATTTATTACAGATATAGAAGATAGGTATGAAAAAGATTAACACATATATTAATTAAGGAGGATATATGTCTAACAAATCAGTATGGACTAGCATTCCTTTTTGGCGAAGATCTGCGGCTTGGGCAACAGGAGTTGCTAGTATCTTACTAATTTTACTTACATTTGACACAATGGGTCAAATTAGTATGGGAACTGATGCAGATTTACAAAAAGGTATCACAAAAAGAGTTCCAGCTCCAACTGTAATCAATTATCATATAGATTACAAAATGAGCGAAAAAAGAGGTCACGAGGTACCAGTAATTGGTAAAAAAGAGCCACTATTTGGCAAAGAGTTATCACCTAAAGATGCAGCCGCTATGCTACATTTAGGAAAGCTAACTTCTCAAGCAAAAAACTGTATGAACTGTCATACTCTACTTGGAAATGGTGCTTACTATGCTCCAGATTTAACTAAAGCTTGGTTAGATCCAAAGTGGGAGCAAATGATTGCTATGACAGGTTCAAAAACAAAAGAGGAGGCTATGGTTAAATTTTTAATGAATCCACAAAATTATCCAACACATGAAAGAAGAATGCCAAATCTTAAAATTACAGAAAAAGAGGCAAAAGCTTTAGTAGCTTTCTTAAAGCATATGAGCTCAATTGATACAAATGGTTTCCCTCGAAACTTCTCTAAAACTGTAGAACAATTTAAGCAAGGAGGAACCAATGCTCACTAGTATTAAAAGTAATAAATTACAATATGAGTCTCAAAAAGTTGGAATGATGTACTTTAGAGTTGCAATTGTTCTATTTGGAGCTCAATTGCTTATGGGATTAATTGCGGCAATTCAGTTTATCTATCCAGACTTTTTGTATGGAATTTTTGATTTTTCAGTTGCTAGAATGGTGCATATTAATGCATTGGTTGTTTGGATGCTATATGCAATGATTGGTTCAGTATATATTATGCTTCCAGATGAAACTGGTCAAGAGGCAGTTGGCATTGGGCTTGGGAAACTAGGCTTTTGGGTATTAACAGCAGCAGTAGCGGTAGTAGTACTTGTTTATATTTTTATCCAAATAGGTAGTGGTAGTGAAACAACTATTTGGTTAATTAATGAAGGTCGTGAATATATTGAAGCGCCAAGATGGGCAGATATTGGTATAGTTGTTGTTGTACTAATTTTCTACTATAATGTATTCTTTACATACATTAAAGGCGAAAAAACTGGTATTATGACCGTTATGGTTGCTAACCTTCTTGCACTTGCTGGTCTATACTTAGCTGGTATGTTCTTTACAGATAATATCTCTATAGATCAATACTGGTGGTGGTGGGTAATCCACTTATGGGTTGAAGCTACTTGGGAAGTATTTGTTGGAACATTAGCGGCTTATGGTCTATTAAAAATTATAGATGCAAAAAGAGAAATAGTTGAGATGTGGCTATGGATTGAAGTACTAATGTTATTTGGTTCTGGTATTTTAGGACTTGGACACCACTACTTCTGGATTGGTACACCTGAATATTGGTGGGAGATTGGTGCACTTTTCTCAGCATTAGAGCCTGTTCCATTAGTTGCTATGTTTGTACATGTACTGTATGATTGGGGTAAAGAGCAAGGTGCTAAAGGAGACAAACCTGCAATTAATAATGGTCCTGCAATGGCTTGGATTGTTACAAATGCATTTGGTAACTTCCTTGGTGCTGGTATTTGGGGATTCTTCCATACTTTACCACAAGTAAATATCTATACACACGGTTCACAATTTACTGCGGCTCATGGACACTTAGCATTCTTTGGTGCTTATGCAACTATCTTAATTGGTATGATGTATTTTGGTATTCAAAAAGCGTATGGCTTAGAGAGACTTAAAGCTACATTTAACTCTAAAATGGCAATATTCTTAATAAGCTTTGGTGTAATTGGAATGGTAGTTGCTCTAACAATTGCTGGTTATGAGCAAGTATTAGTTGAAAGAGCAGAGCTTGGTGGAGGATGGGATGCTTACTTTACAGCACAAGCATTGCCATGGATGAAGCAAGCTATGGGTTGGCGTTTAGTTATGGGTGTAGTAACATTTGTAGGTTTTGTATATCTACTACTAGACCTGCTAACAATAGCTAAAAAACAACAAGATTAAAAGGAGGTTTAAATGTTTAGTCCATTTACAGATGTAGTCCCAAGTATTTGGGGCACACTAAATCAAGGTCCACTAACATTGACTATTGTATTACATACTTTAATAGTGTTGCCTATGTTTTGGATATATAAGCAAGAAAAAAAGAGACTTGAGGGTAAATAATATTGATTAATTTTATCAATATATGTTATAATTTTAAATCTAAATAAAAGGAGAGATAATGAAGCTATTAAGTTTAGTAGCAATCGCTGCCATAACTGTAGGTTTTGCTAATGCGGGGGATGATATAAAGCTTAGCAAAGAAGAGATGAAAAAAGCAACTCAAATCTATTTTGATAGATGTGCAGGTTGTCACGGTATGCTTAGAAAAGGTGCTCTTGGTCCTTGGATTCGTCCTGA
>CAZCOI010000154.1:0-3486 GCA_964500335.1 uncultured Nitratifractor sp. | reverse complement strand
CTAAATATTTGCCATCCGGAGAAAAGGCTGATCTAAAAACACCATTTTTACGTCCCGTTAAAGTTTTTATCTCTTTTCCTGCTTTAATATCCCATATTTTTATGGTTTTATCTCCTGGGACAAAAGCTAAATATTTTCCATCAGGTGAGTATGCTACACTTATAACACTTTTTTTATGTCCGGTTAAAGTATATATCTCTTTTCCTGCTTCAGTATCCCATATTTTTACGGTTTCATCCCAAGAGGCAGAAGCTAAATATTTGCCATCCGGAGAGAAAGCTACGCTACGAACACTATCTGTATGCCCCGTTAAAGTATATATCTCTTTTCCTGCTTCAGTATTCCATATTTTTATGATATTATCAAAAGAGCCAGAAGCTAAATATTTTCCATCAGGAGAGAAGGTTACGCTACTAACACCAAATTTATGTCCCGTTAAAGTATATATCTCTTTTCCTGCTTTAATATCCCATATTTTTATGGTTCTATCATCTGAAGCAGAAGCTAAATATTTTCCATCCGGAGAGAAGGCTACGCTATTAACCAAATATTTATGTCCCGTTAAAGTTTTTATCTCTTTTCCTATTTTAATATCCCATATTTTTATGGTTTTATCTTCCAAGCCATAAGCTAAATATTTTCCATCCGGAGAAAAGGCTACGCTATTAACACTATCTTTATGCCCTATTAAATTATTTGCCACTCTAATATAAAGGTAATTACTTATTATAGTTTTTGCTTTTGCTTTAGCGTTTGTCTTATCGTATTTGACGCTTAATTTTAAAAGAGCATTATATGCAAAATAGTTTGCTTTTGCATACTCTTTATCTTTCAAAGCCAAGTTTGCTTTTTGCAAAAGTGCTAAACCTACATTGTGGTTTGCTTTTTCTACCTCTTCTTGCAAAAGAAGTTTTTGTTTTTGAAGTTTTTTTGATTTTATTGCAGACTCTTGCCATTTCCAAATGCTCACTCCTGCAAGTGCCGACACCCCGCCAAGCGCACCAACCAAAAAGGCTCTTCTTTGTTTTTGTCTTTTCTCTTCTCTTT
The DNA here is from genome assembly GCA_964500335.1 of uncultured Nitratifractor sp. GTDB lineage: Bacteria > Campylobacterota > Campylobacteria > Campylobacterales > Sulfurovaceae > JAADEQ01. The sequence continues at coordinate 2,439 of CAZCOI010000154.1, read as the reverse complement.
TATAAATAGACTCAAAATCAACACCCAAAAGACCGGCAATTAATTTTAGTTTTGCAAAGTTTTTATCATCTCTTGCATCTGCGGCAATTGGTTCATTTTTTTCATTTGTTAATTTGCCATCTTTTACTTTATACTTTAGAGCTTTGGGAAAGCACTCTAAATTATCATCAAAGTTCTCTTTATCTTGCGCATTTGGCTCACCATCTAATATAATTGCCAAAATTCTATCTTCGCCATTGCTATGCATAGTTTTAAAATCTATAATCTCTTTATTTACCCATTTAGATTTTGCAGAATTTGGGCTACAAATTACTATTAGAAACTTAGATTCTTTTAAAGCGTTAAGTATATTTTTGCTTAAATCAGAGTTTGTAGGAAGCTCCTCTTCATCTCTAAAAATAGGGTAAAACTTTTTAGGTAAATTGGGGTTTTTAGCAATTATATCTTTTGGAATTTTATACTTTTCTAACTGCTCGTGTAACCAATCGGCAAACTCTTTATCTCTATGCGAATAACTTATAAAAGCCTTATATTTATAGTTTTTTGGCATAACTTTCCTTTATGCAGTAGTTAAGTTGTTTTTAACCTATCTTCTAATACCTCTTTAAAAAGTTTTATATCTGTATTGTTTATATATTTTAAATATAACTCTAACTGTCTTATTGTTGTAGCTATTTCAAACTTTTCAACTTTGCCTGTAAAAATATCATAAATTTCAGCGGCTTTATCTGCTTGGTTTAAAAGCAACAGCATCTCAACTTTAGATATTACTTCCCACCAATTGTTTGTATCTATTTGCCAATTTTGATAAACTTCTTTGTATATTTGCTCTATTTCGTTGGTAAAATTTATGTTTGTATTTTCTAATTTGTTTAATATTATTGTAAGATATGCAATATTTACTGCATCGTAGTATTTTGTATTTGATGATTTTTTTAATTTATATGCAATATTATACAAGTTTAACGATTTAGCCACAAAATCTAAATTTACCAGTTCTTTAGGAAATAAATTGCCATCTAAACTATAAAAAGCTTTTCTTTTATAGTTTGAAGCAATTAATGTTACGATTTCGGGTTCATCTTTTTGATAACAATCGGCATATAGATATTTTAGTATATCTATAGCCTCATCAAACTTTTTTATACTATCGTGAGATAACAAAATAGCTTTTAAATGTTTAATTTGTTTATGAAAATAGTATTTATAATGGCTATCTCCTTTTTCTAAATACTCTAATACTACCAGTGCATCATCAATTTGATTTTTACTTTTTAAAAGTTTAGTAAGTTCAAAAATAAATTTAGGTGTATATAATCTTAAATTAGCAGGTATAGAGGCTTCTGGTTTATTGTATAAATTTTGCAAAAGCTCCTCTTCTTCTTTAGAAATTTCTATTTTATCATCAAAAATAATTCTATCGGCATCACTTTCGCAACCATATTTAAGAGTATCTATATAACTACAAAACTCATTAATAGTTTTATACTCGCCCCATATATCAAAATCTAAATCAAAAAATTGAGCTATTTTAACTTTTTTATTTCTGTGTATATTATCTACTTTTCCCCTTTCCCAATTATTTACACTATTTGGTGACACTCCTATATTTTTTGCAAAAGTATTATAATCTTTATATAAATCATTAAATTTTGTAATAATGCATTTAAATTTTTGGATATCTGTAAGCATCTAACTATCCTCTCTTTCACAATGAATTATTTTGATATTTTTGTTTTTATTTTTAGCATAGCTTAATATATCCGCTGTGCCACCTATAAGATTATTTTGCACCCCATTAAACATAAATATCATTATATCACATTTATCTACAAGTTCTCTACCCATCTTTTGATATTGCAAACTTCTATAGTTGTTATAATCTGATATATTCTCATTTGTGCAAGTATCACAAAGTTTTACCTCTTTAATATCTCTTGCATTAAAATATAGTTTATAAAACTCATTTTTTGAATTGTCATTAAAATCTTTTTCGTATAATTTAAGAGGCATTGGCAATAAAACATCGTATCTTAAACCAAGTTCCACCCCTGCATAAATAAACAATCTATCTGCCCCATCAGCCAAAGGAGATATTAAAATTATCTCCTTATCTTTATGGCTATTTTTTATACTTTTTAAAATATCTATTAACTCTTTTTTATATTCACTAATTTTCTCTTCTTTTAAATCTCTATGTCCTGAAATACCTACATATACTTTATCTAATAAATATCTATTCATTTTATTCTCCTAATCATCTGCTACGACATCGCTCATTTTAATCCATCCAAGAGTTTTTACTTTTTTTACTTTAAAAGTAAAGTAACCATACTCTATACCATTTGCATCATAAGCTTTTTTAATTAAGTTTAGTTTTGCACCTTGTCTTAGGGTTGCAATAACTTTTTTTTCTCCTAAAACTTCTTTATATACATT
>CAZCOI010000153.1:0-1853 GCA_964500335.1 uncultured Nitratifractor sp. | reverse complement strand
CTTGGCGACTAAACAATCTTTTGTTTGGTGTATCGTGCATATAAACAGAGTATCTATTTGGGAAAATAAACTTTACTACACCCAAAGCATTTCTTCTTGAAGACTTTTCAATAATTTTATATGGCAAATCTTTGTTTGCCCACTCTGGTTTTATATACTCTTTCCAGTTAACCTTGCTAGGATCTACTTCTGGGCTATCAAGTCCATAATCTTTTTTAACCACCATATTGTGGCGTCTTAAGTAGCTTTTGTCTTTGATTATCTTTGGAATCTCCTCTTTTCTTGCAATATTATCTGGCACATTCCAAGTAGGGTTTACTGTTATATACTTCATCATAGAGGCAAATATTGGTGTAGGCCAGCTAGGTCGCCCTGTAATTACATTAAACTCTAAGCTCTTTGCACCATTTTCAAATAGTCTAAATTTAAACTCTGGCACATTTACAACTATATAAGTTCCACTCCAGTTGCCTGGCTTAAATAGTTTTGTTCTTTCTATATTTAATTTTATTTTATACTGCTCTACAGGTGAAGTAGCAGAGTTGTATGCATTGATAAGTGCCTGAAATTGAGGAGTCTCTGGCGCATAAGCTTGTAAAATAGAGTCTATACTAGCTCCACTTTTTAGCTTTGTAGATATATCGCTACTATTTACATACTCTTCATATATCTCATAAACTGCTTTGTCGTTGTGTGCTCTCAGTGCGCTTTTGAATGCTGGAATATCGATACAGCTATTAGCTAAGTTTTCGCTATATCTATATAGCAATTTTGTTAAGATTTTGTCATCTTTTGTCTGTTTGTATTGATTAATCATTGGCTGCAAGTCACACACAGAAGAGTATCTATCTTCATTTAGTATATTTATAAACTCCTTTTTTTGAGAACTGCTCCAAGAGCTAGAGCTACTCCCACCAAGACTAGGACCTTGACACCCTGCAAAAAATAGAGTTGCAAGTGCAATTAAAGAAATTTTGATTCTCATATTTCCCCCTTTTGTATTATTGACTCTATTTTATCTAAAAATATATTATAAGAAGTAATTATTTTAGGTTACTTTTGTATATATTTGGCACATTTTAAGGCACTACTAAATGCCCACTGAAAGTTATAGCCACCAACTCTTCCTGTAATATCTAGCAACTCTCCTAAAAAATAGAGGTTATCAACTTTTTTGCTCATTAGAGTTTTGCTATCTATCTCACTAGTATCAATACCACCTTTTGTTGCCTCTGCTTTTGAGTATCCAAATGTCCCTGCTGGTGCAAAAGAGTAGTTTTTGAGTTGTTGAAGCTTTTGCAAATCTGTGGCGGTTAATTTATTGGCATTTTTGTTTTTTATGCCAATATGTTGCAAAAGAAGCTTTGATGCTCTTTTGGGTATTGGCAAAAGGGTTGCTAGCTCTTTTTTTGAGCCTTTTATAGATTCTATATTAAAACTTGGCAAAAAATCTATCTCTATTTTGCCTCTGCTCCAAAATAGCGAAGCATTTAAAATAGCAGGACCTGTAATGCCTTTGTGAGCAAATAGCATTTTTGAATCAAACCTTTTTTTAGCCACCTTTACAGAAACATCCAAGCTAATGCCACTTAAGTCTTTAAAGAAGCTCTGCTCTTTTTGCAGGGTCAATCCAACTAGTGCAGGCGAGGGTGTTATTATATTGAGTTTAAAACTCTTTGCAATCTCTAACCCTATGCCACTAGCACCAATTTTTGCAAAGCTTAAACCACCAGTAGCTACTACTACCTTTTTTGCTTTTATATCGCCTTTTGAGCTTTTTATAGTAAAAATATCGCCATCTTTTTGCAAACTCTCTACTTTGCAATTTAGCTTTGTCTCAATTGGCTTTATCT
>CAZCOI010000152.1:0-5458 GCA_964500335.1 uncultured Nitratifractor sp. | reverse complement strand
CAAGCTATTATTCATGCAAAAGCAGGTGCAGATATGATTGCACCAAGTGGAATGATGGATGGAATGATTACTACTATTAGAGAGGCTCTTGATGGTGCAAGCTTTAGCCATATTCCAATAATGAGCTACTCTACAAAATTTGCAAGTGCATACTATGGTCCATTTCGTGATGTAGCAGAGAGCGCACCAAGCTTTGGTGATAGAAGAAGTTACCAGATGAACCCAGCAAACAGAGATGAAGCCCTGCTAGAGAGCCTAGAAGATGAAAAAGAGGGTGCAGATATCTTAATGGTAAAACCAGCACTTGCTTATATGGATATTATTAGAGATATTGCAAACAACTCTAAATTGCCACTAGCAGTTTATAATGTAAGCGGCGAATACAGCATGCTTAAAATGGCAGCAAAAGCTGGTGTAATAGATTACAATAGAGTAATGATGGAGACTCTACTTGGCTTTAAAAGAGCAGGTGCAGATATTATAATTACCTATCACGCAAAAGAGGCAGCAAAAATTTTAAATGGATAAAGTTTAGCCAATACAATCGAACTATTATGTGTAAAAATTAAAGAATATTTGATAAAATATTACAAACACAACAAAAAGAGAAAAAATGAAAAAGATAGTAATACTATTTTCTTTGATTATAACCTTGCTCTATCCAAAAGGAAATGTAAAAAGTTTAGAGATTAAAGAGAATGGAATAGAAATAGCAATAGTTTACCCTAAAATAATATACAAAGGAGAAACTATTAAAATTGCTGCCTTTATGCAAAATGAACGAAACTATGCAAAAATGGGTGGCTTAACACTATCTTTTCCTCAATTTAAATATAGCAAACTAGCATATGTAGATAACACTTTTGATAATATCTCAAGTTACTCTCCACCTGATAAAATTTATAGCTCAACTCTAAAAAGAAATATCAGAGCAAAATATTATATGGTAGAAGGTTGGGAGTATAAGTGGTACAGAGGTGATGTTAAATCATTTTACATAGAGATAAAAGTTCCAAAAAATTTAGATGAAATAGTTGTAAATGTTAGAGGTGTTTTAGTTTTTGGTACAAAGAAAAATAGATATGAAGTTAAAATACCACTACAAAGTTATGCTAAAGATCAACAAGGCTACCCAATAAAAAGAATTATTATACCTATAGAAAATATGCAAACAACAAACAAACCCAAAAAAGTAATATCAGAAAGTGAAAGCAAACAACCCAAAACCTCTACTGGGACAGGTTTTTTTATAAATAGTAACACTTTAATTACAAATAATCATGTAATAGATGGTTGTAAAGAGTTAAAAGTAATTAGAACAGGATTTGAAACAACTGCAACAACTATTTCTGTAGATAAAAATAATGATTTAGCTATACTTAAAACAAAGAAAAAAAGCAATATAGTTTTAAAGTTTCAAAATCAACAAAAAGTTAGAATTGGTGAAAGTGTAATAGCTATGGGCTATCCTCTTGGTGATTTATTAGGCAACAATATAAAGTTAACAACAGGTAATATTAGTGCATTAAATGGACTATTAAATGATTTTACTAAGATGCAGTTTACTGCACCGGTTCAACCTGGAAATAGTGGAGGTCCTTTGTTAAATAATAAAGGTAGTGTAATTGGAATAATTTATGCAAAACTTAATAATAATATTGCACAAAATGTAAATTTAGCTATAAAATATAGTGTTGCAAAAATGTTTTTAGATGCTAATGACATAGAATATGAAATTAATCAAAATAGTGCAAAACAAGAGGTTGTAGATATTGCTCAACAAGTTAAAAATGGAGTAGTTCAAATAATCTGCACTCATGACTAAAATGGTTAAATCTAAATTATACATTATAAATTTATAAACTAAAACCTCTCATTTGCCAATAGAAACTTTTACTAAACTTCTGGAATCACCAAAAGCTTTTAGTCTAAAGAGTGCTTTATTACCAGCCAACGAATAATCTTGATTAATGCTAGCAAAAAAGTAGCCCTTTATGCTACTTATCTAGCTTCTTAGCATACAAAGCTAATCCATACCCAACACTTGTAAATACATCCGTATGAACAATTTTTTCTTTTGAAAAGTGTTTGCTATAAATTTGTTTAATTGCAGGAACCAAAGTAGAACCACCCGTTAAAAAAACTTTATCTATATCTTTAGCAGAAACTTTAGCAAGTTTTAAAGTCTCTAAAAGAGACTCTTCAATTTCTAAAGCGTGTTGATTTATTGCCGTTTCAAATTCGCTTTTTGTTAAATTTACGCTAAATGGATTTGTAAAAATATTCATATTTATTGTTGCAAAATCGTTTGTTGAGAGTTGAATTTTAGAGTTAATTATCTTTTGTGCAAAATCAAAATATAAGTTATTTACAATTAACTCTTGAAGCCTTTTTATTTTATCTTTTTCATAAGACATTGCAATTAGTTTTTCTATTTGGTGCAACACCTGCTTATTAAACATTCTTTGAAACAGATGCCACTGCGATAAATCATAATAGAGTCCACCACCAACTTCTAAATCTTTTCCCATACATTTATAAATTGTTCCTTTGCCAAGATGGGGCGCTATAAAATTTTTAATAATTTGCGCATCAAAATTATTACCTCCAATATAAATACCGTAATTTGCAAGAATATCCTCTTTTCTATCCGATTTATTCTTATTTTTACCACCTATTTTAACTATCGAATAATCAGTAGTTCCACCACCAATATCGGCTACTAATATAAGCTCTTCTTTTACAACTTTCTCTTCATAAGATAGTGCGGCGGCAATTGGTTCATACTGAAATAAAACCTCTTTAAATCCGGCTTTTTTAGCAGAGTTTTCCAAGCGCTTTTGGGCTAACAAATCTAACTCTTGAGAATCTTCGCTAAATTTTACGGGACGCCCTAATACAACACTCTCTATTAAAGAGTCTGCCTTCTTTTCCATTTTATTTTTAAACTCTTTTAAAATAATTGCAATTAAATCTTCTAATGTGTAGCTATTTGTGCCTAAAGTTGTCTCTATCTCTTCTTTGCTTCCTAAAAAAGACTTCAAAGATTGCAAATATCTTCCCTCTGTGCAATCTTTAAGCTCTTTTATTGCGCTATCTCCTACATAAAAACTTTTATCCTCAAAAGAGTAAAACAAAACCGTTTTTGTCTCTAACCTATTTTCTCCAAGCTCAACCATCGATAAATTGCCATTTTTTACAATACCAGCTACCGAATTAGAAGTACCAAAGTCTATTGCAGATGTAATCATTTTGCACCTTTGTAAATTAAAAAACACAAAACGGTTATTAAAAGATTTAATCCATTTTTTGCTTGTTCCCATCGTCCTCGTTGAAAATGCATACACTAAACCATAAAAACCATACTATATCAAATTTAATATAAATGTCAAATTGTTAATAAGCTCCTATACAGCACTCTCAATGCAGATATTGAAAACAAGAAAAATAAATAGATTTTTTAGTGCTTTCGCAAAATTTTGGATAAAGAAATTAAGGTAAAATTTTGGTATAAAAAATGCAACTGTTTGAAAGCAAAGCTTGAGTTTTGTATTTTTAGAAAATTTTGACTTAATTTCCCAAAATTTGCGTAAGGGCTACCTCTTTTTTTGATTACTTTTTTTCTAAAAAAAAGTAATAATAAGAACTCTTTTCTCACTACAAAGCTCCAAGCTTGGGAACAAGTAAATTTTATTATTGCTATTTTTATTAATCTCTTTTTCTTTAATAATAGCTTTAACATTATTAATATGCTCTATATTAGTTTTTAATGATTTGGATAATCTGCCTTCTTCTATTTGTTTAATAATTTTATCTATTTGAGTTTTTGTTAAAATTTTTTCTTTTTTTGATTTTATATAATCTATATATCTAATTCCTTTTGTTACATTTTTTGGCATTTTTGTTTTAAACTCACTATCACCTGCAAATACAATTACAGAGAACAATTTATTTATATCAATATCTAATAACTTTTCTATTGTTTTTAAATGTTTATAGTTTTGATGTAAGGGATTTTGAAATTTATTAGTTTTATTATAAATTTTTTGAGTCCAAAATTTCTGCTTTTCGTCTCCAAATATCCAACCTTTATAATTTTTTGTTTCTACAACAAAAATACCATACTCAGAAACTATAATATGATCAATTTGAGTTGTCTTGCCATCTTCTGTAGAGAGTGTTACATTATCTATTAAATGATATTTATCTTTAGGTAGCTTTATCTTAGCACTGCTATTTACTAAAAATTCTCCAATTATTCCTTTACCAATAGGTGTAGTAAAAAAACCGACAATTAACACTATAGGTATATAATACCAAATCTTTGAAAATGAGTCTAAAAAAATAGAATATACATCCATATAAAGCTCCTAATTTTTTAGAAATTATATTATATTTTTCAACTATATATTCAAAAAATGGCAATGTGATAATTTTAGATATAAATTAAAAAATAAGATTGTTGTAAAAATACAACAAAAATTAATAAAAATTGTTTTGTTTATTAAACAATTTTTATTATAATAGTATTATAACTAACGCTAGCCCTCTATAGATATATGTATATTTACATCTTTTGTGATTATACCTCTATATCTAATAAGGTTAGCTATTTTATAATCTTTTCTATATCTTTTAACATTTTATTAAATTCTACAGATTCAAATAATCTTTTGAATTTCCAATTTTTTGCTTATATATCAATATCTTCCCTTAACAAGCAAATTAAACTTCACTTCCACAAACCAAAAACTAATTTAAAGCTTACTTTTTAGCCTCTTTAAGGGCTTTATCTATAAGCTCGATAGGGTTTTTGAACTCTACATCTACATTAGCATTATGCAAAGAGTTGCTAATTTGCATTCTACATGCACTACACTCAGCTGCTACAATATCAGCACCGCTTTGTTTTATCATCGCCGCTTTTGGCTCGCCAGCAGCTTTGGCTAGGTGGTATTTTTCGGTTTGCATAGTAACCCCACCAAATCCACAGCATCTGTTGCTATCGCTCATCTCTTTTATTGTAAAGTTAGCTTTAAGTAGCTCTCTTGGCTCTTTCTCTATGCCTTGAACCTTTTTAGCGTGGCATGCGTCGTGGTAGGTTATTGACTCTTCTAATTTTATACCCTTTTCATCAAGTAGCTCTTTTAGCTTTGTCTCTTTATATAGCCACTCTGTAACCATAAATATCTTTTTATTTAGCTCTTTTGCGCGAGCCGCCCAATCGTGCATATTGCGATTTGTAAAAAATACTTCCCAATCGTGCTTTATCATTGCTGAGCATGTTGCTTCTGGAATAATCATAGCATCAATCTCATCAAAAAAGCTCTCAAAATACTCTATATTTTGCTTTGCTAGTGTCTCTACTGTATAAAAATCACCAGTAAAATATGCAGGTGCGGCGCAACACTTCTGCTTTTTTGGTATAAAAATCTCAATATCTAGCTCTTTTAATACA
>CAZCOI010000151.1:0-28088 GCA_964500335.1 uncultured Nitratifractor sp. | reverse complement strand
ATATCATCATCAATTTCTGGCGAAACCATAACAGAGCTAAAAGATGTGTGCCTTTTTGCATTTGCATCAAATGGGCTAATTCTAACAAGCCTATGGATTCCATTTTCTACTTTTAAATATCCATACGCATTTTCGCCTTTAATAATAAAACTTACATCTTTTATTCCAGCCTCTTCGCCTGGCTGATAATCTAAAACTTCTACTTTAAAGTTATGTCTCTCAGCCCAGCGCAGATACATACGATAGAGCATACTTGCCCAATCTTGGCTCTCTGTGCCTCCAGCACCAGGATGAATAGAGATAATTGCATTTGCATTGTCATGCTCACCACTTAGCATTATTTGAACTTCTAGCTTTTGAATATGCTCTTTTAAATTTGGAGCATCTTCAAATAACATCTCTAAAGTATCTTCATCATTTTCTGCTTTTGCTAATTCAAAATACTCTTTTGCATCTTCTAGCGCATCTTTTGCTTCGTTGTAGATGCTAAGAACCCTTTCTAATTTTGTCTTCTCTTGTGATACTTTTGCTGCCTCTTTTGCCCTGTTCCAAAAGTCTGGGTTTTGTTGAAGCTCTTCTATCTCTTTTAGTCGTTTTTGAATTTCTTGTGGCTTTGTTATATTAGTAATATTAGACATTTTTGTCTCTAAATTTTTTAAAAGTTCGCCATACTCATAAGAATCCATAAATTATCCTATATTTTTTTGGTATGATTGTATCAAAATTTTGCCAAAGGTTAAGAGTATGGTTATAGTAAAAAGTTTTAATGAATTTAAAAATGCAAGAGCAAAACTTAATGGCAAAGTTGGTTTCGTCCCAACTATGGGGGCTTTGCACAATGGTCACATAAGCCTTATAAAAAAAGCAAAAGAGCAAAACGATTTTGTAGTTGTATCTATTTTTGTAAATCCTACGCAATTTTTAGAGGGGGAAGATTTAGATAAATATCCAAGAAAAGATAAAGAGGATATTCAAATTTGCCAAAATGAGGGTGTAGATATACTATTTATGCCAACAATTGATTCAATCTACAATAAAGATGAGCTAATAATTATGGCTCCAAAAATAAGGGGTTTTATTTTAGAAGGAGCTAAAAGAGCAGGGCATTTTGATGGAGTATTGCAAATTGTTATGAAACTATTTAATATTGTAAAACCTACAAATGCATATTTTGGCAAAAAAGATGCCCAGCAACTTGCTTTGATTTCTCAAATGGTAAAAGATTATTTTTTAGATGTAAACATTGTGCCTTGCGAAATTATAAGGGATAGCGATGGTTTGGCTTTGAGTAGCAGAAATGTATATTTAAGTGATAGCGATAGAAAGAGAGCATTAAGTTTAAATCAATCATTAAATTTAGCAAAAAGTTTAATAGAACAAGGTGAAATGGATGTAAAAATAATTATTGCAAAAATGAGTGATATATTAGTAAAAAGTATAGATAAAATAGATTATATAGCAGTTGTTAATAGAGAGTTTAAACAAATTAATAAAATTCAAAAAGATAATTCAATTATTTTGGTTGCTGGTTATGTAGGCACTACAAGATTAATTGATAATCTTTGGATATAATATAAAATAACTGTAACCCTTTTTTTGATAAAATTATAGATATTTAATAGATTTTTTAATAAAATTATGATAATATTCGCCACCAAAAGTGGCATAACCACAAAAAAATCCTTAAGGAATAGATTAGATGACAGTAATTAGATTAACAAGAATGGGTAGAAAAAAGAGACCTTTCTATAGAGTTGTTGTAACAGATAGCAGAAAAAGAAGAGATGGTGGTTGGATTGAGTCTATTGGTTACTATAACCCTCTAAAAGAGAATAGAGAGATTAAGATTGATGAAGAGAGATTAAATTACTGGCTGAGTGTTGGTGCTCAAATGAGTGATAGAGTTAAGAAAATTACAGGTAAGTAGTATTTAATGGTTCAAGATTTCATCGTAGAGTATGTAAAGCTAATTGCTAAGTATCCAGAAGATATTTCAATAGAGTCTGTAAAGATAGATGAAAACTTGAGCGAGCTTTTATTATTTGTTCATCCAGATGATATTGGTAAGATAATAGGGCGCGATGGTAGAATGATTAGCTCTATTAAAACTATTATATCTGGATGCAAGCCTAAAGGTGGTCCAAGTTATAAACTTAGCGTAAAAGCTAAAGATAATGGATAAAAACAGTACTTTTTTAATTGCACAATTTGGAAAAACTGTAGGTTTAAAAGGGGAGCTTAAGTTAAACCTGCATACAGATTTTCCAGAACAATTTAAAACTGGCAGAATTCTTAAAACCCAAAGAGGCAATTTAGAGATACAAAACTACAATCCTAAAAGAGGTTTAATTAAGATTGTAGGCTATGATACTCCAGAAGATGCAAAAACCTTAACAAATGCTAAAATTTACTCTACAAAAGAGGAGACTAAACAATATTGTAAGCTAGAAAAAGATCAATATTTTTGGTTTGATTTAATTGGTTGCAATATTGTTGAAGATGGAGAAATTTTAGGAGAGGTTAAAGAGATTTCAAGATTACCTCAAGGTGACTATTTTATAATTGTTACAGATAAAAATTTAATAAATAAAGGCTATGCAAAAAGCTTTATGCTACCCTACCTTCCAAACTTTGTAAAAAATGTTGATATAGAAAATAAAACTATCAAAGCAGTAGGTGCAAAAGATATATTGGAAGCTAGTTAATGAAGTTTAATTATGTTACACTCTTTCCTAATCTTATAAAAGGCTATTTTAGCGACTCTATTTTAAAAAGAGCGGTTGAAAATAATCACTTACAAATCAATTTTTACAATCCTAGAGATTACTCTACAAATAAACATAAAAAAGTTGATGATGCCCTAATAGGCGGTGGAGCAGGAATGCTTATGAGTATGCAACCACTTGTTGATACTATTAAAGATATAAAATTAAATGATAAAAATACAAAAATTATCTTTTTAACGCCAGTTGCTAAAAGATTTAACCAAAAAGATGCAAAACGGTTAGCAAAAGAGAAATCTATTACTTTTATTTGCGGAAGATATGAAGGATTTGATGAAAGGGCAATTGAACTATATGCTGATGAGCTTTTTAGTATAGGTGATTATATCTTAACAGGTGGGGAGTTAGGGGCACTGGTATTAAGTGATGCAATTGCTAGAAATGTGCCAAATGTTCTTGGAAATAGCGACTCTTTAAGCGAAGAGAGTTTTGAAAACTACTTGCTTGAAGCTCCATCTTTCACAAAACCAAATTTTTATGAAGAAAATAGTGTAATTTCAGAGTTCTTAAAGGGTAACCATAGTAGAATTGCGTCCATTAAACTAAAACTATCTTTGTTTAAAACAAAGTATTTTAGACCAGATATCTATATCAAGGCAAGGGCAGATTATGAGAAATAAGTATATTGAGAACTTCGAGAAGTCGCAAATTGAATCTAAAAATATTCCAGATTTTAGAGCAGGGGATACTGTAAGAGTTGCAGTAAGAATTAAAGAGGGAAATAAAGAGAGAGTTCAAAATTTTGAAGGTGTTTGTATCTCTATTAGAGGTCAAGGAACTGGAAAAACTTTTAATGTAAGAAAAATAGGCGCTAATAATATTGGTGTTGAGAGAATTTTCCCATTATATTCTGATAGTATTGAAGGTATAGAGGTTGTTCGCCGTGGTCGTGTAAGAAGAGCAAAACTTTACTACCTAAGAAACTTAAGAGGTAAAGCAGCTAGAATTAAAGAGCTTAGAAAAAAATAGTTTTTATCTAGCTTTGCTAGATATATCTTTTTTACTTCTTCAAGATTATATTGCTATAATCTGTTAAAACTTTAAAGGTTTTAGATGTTTTTAAAACTGCTTAAAAAGCTCTTTTTTTATATTCAAGTAATTTTAATTTCATTATATCTAATTTTAGAAGAGATTGTTTGGGATAGGTTTGCGCAACCTATTTTTAGATATATAAAATATTTAAAGCTATTTCAAAAATTAGAAAAACTATTAAATAGAGCAAATAGATATGTAATATTAATACTATTTTTATTACCCTTTGTAATTGGTGAACTTTTTGGTATTTTGTCTCCAATTGTTGCAGTTCAAGGATATGTAATCTTAGGAGTAATATTTTATGCTCTAAAGCTTATTATTGTAGCTTTTGCATTTTGGCTATTTAAAGTAGAGCAAGAGAAATTATTATCTTTTAAGATAATTAATTATAGTTATCAAAAGATAGTTCAATTTACCTCTTGGATAAAGACTACACAAGCCTTTATTACAATAAAAAAATTTATACAAAAAGCAAAAGTTTGGATTAAACTAAAAGTAGCAAATTTAAAGTTATTTATTAATAGATATTTTAAAAGGAGCTAATATGTTAAAAAGAGTAATTTTAGCTTTAGTATCTTTTTTATTAATAGCTTGCAGTAACAATTCAAACATAGCAAAAAATAGTCTAAATAATCAAAAAATTAAGATATATTATATTCATAGAGATAATTGTCCAGCATGTGCTTATATGGATAGGGTATTGCAAAATAGTGAAGTAAAATCAATAATTAATAGAGATTTTAAAGTTATTGTAGTTGATATTAATCATCAAGATATGCTTCCTGATAGTTCAATGATAACAGGAGTAACACCAACCTTTTATTATTTAAATAACAATAATAAACAAATAGCAAAGCCATCTCATACTTTAACAGTTAAAGAGCTTATCAATAAGCTAAATGAGGTTAAAAAAGCTAGAGAATAAGCTAGCTTTTAAATATCTTTTTAAGAAGATTTTTAAATTTTTGAAAATTTGTCAATTTTTTAGATAGATTATAATTTCTCTCTTTAAGCTCTAATAGAACTTTTTTAAGCTCTTTTGGTTCAAATTTATCTATCTTCATCTAAAATCTTCTCTATTTCATATAGTGCATTTTGATTTTTTAATCTAAATTTTATCTCTATTCTTCTTGAAGCCTCTTTGTCCTCTTTACCATTAACTAAAATTCTATCAAGATATGACCTTCCACTAGCTGTTAGATACTTTTGAAGGTTATACTCTTTTGCAATATCTAATGATAAAAGATAGTTCATTACACTAAAAGCTCTATCTTGAGAGAGTTTAAGATTATACAAAAAACCTCCATCGCTATCTGTATGACCCTCTATTACAATAGTTTCAATATTCTCTTTTATATTTTGATTATCAAATAAAGCTTTAATATATTTTGTAAAATAGTTTTTTAATTGCTCTTTTGCGCTATCTTTAAGAGTACTGCTATCTTTATCAAATAAAACTTTTGAGCTAAGTTTTAATGAACCATCTTTTGTAACATCTACACTCTTACCAAGTGACCTTTTAAGCTCTTCTATAACTCTTAGGCGAATACCTGTAAGATATTTGATTTTTTCTCTTTTATTTTGTAAATCTTTTAGAAGCTCTTCATATTGGCTCTGTTTTTTATCTAAATTATCAAGAAGTTGTAGCATCTTCTCTTGTGTAATATTTAGCTCCTCTTCTTTTTTTGTTAGCTTATTTGATAGTACTAAAACTCTATCTTTATACTTTTTTAAATCTGTAATATTTGCATCTCTCTCTTTTAGTAAATTTTGTAAAATTACAATTTTGCCATTTAGACTATCTATAGTTGTATTTTTTGCAAGTAGTAGTTGATTTAGCTTTTTAAGCTCATTTGCCTTTAATTTAAGCTCATTTTGTGTTAAAACCAAATCCTCTTTAGTGCTATTTAGCTCTTTTGTTCTGTTAGCTAATAGTGATTTTAGTTTAATAATCTCCTCTTCTTGAAGCTTAATAGTTTTTAATTGCTCTTTTATAGTTTTATCTTTTTTTACGATTTTTGTATTTAAATTTTTTAAATTATTCTCTTTTAATTTTAAAGTTTGTTCAGTTTTTGCTAACTTTTTTTGTTTATCTTCTAAAGTCTCTCTTAGTGTAATAGATTTAGAAACAATTGCTCCAATTAAAAGAATAAAAACAAATAACAATCCTGCCATTAAATCTGCATAAGATATCCAAAAATTGCTATTGTTACTATTTGAACTACTCTTAAACACTTTTTACTCTTTTAAATTTTTAATTATATTAGCCATCTTTTCAATCTCTTTAACAGAACTTGCCAACTCTTTATCTATTTTTGTTAAAGCATTATCTAGCCCTAAATCAAAGTTTGTTAATAGATTGTTTAGCTCTTTTGCACTTTTATTAAACTCTTTGATATTTTTTTCTAAATTCTCTCTTGCTTCTATACTATCATGGCTTTGTTTTAAAGTATTTGCCACTCTTTCTAGTTTAGTGCTTTGTGCAATTAAGTTTCCTTCAATCTCTTTTAAGCCTTTGCTTGTTTTTTCAATAATTGCTTCATAACTTTCTAAATGCTCTTTATTAATCTCTTTAATAAAATCTAAATTAAATGTCTCTTTAAGTGTTTTTATTAATTCATTATCTCTAATTGCTTTTTGATTATATTTAAATTTAAGTAGCTCTTTATTAGACCAAATATATTTAGAGTATATATCTTCAAGAGATTGAGTTAGTCTCTCTATTTTTGATAACCCTAACTTTTCAAAGAATGTCCAAAGTAAAGATAAAAATATACCAAAAATAGATGCATAAAATGCAGTTCCAACACCAGATAACAATCTTGATATCTCACTATCTAACTCTTTAGAACTACTAACAGTAAAATCTGGCATAGATATAGCAATTGCAATAAATGTGCCTAAAATACCAAGCATTGGGAATACACTAGTAGCAATTTTTGCAAAATTATCATCTCTTATGCTTCTAAAGTAGTCTTCTAAAAAATCCCTTACACTTAAAACAGATTTTATCTGCCCTTCAATCTCTAAAGCAGTATTATCTAAAGCTTTTTCTAACTCATTTCTAGTTACTTCAAACTGTTTTTTTATTTTACACTCTGCTATATAGGCATTATGATTTACAAAAAGTAAAAATATTAAAAAGATAGCTATTAAAATATAAAAAGTCTCAGAGTGTATATTTAAAACCTTAAAAACTCCAAAATAGCTTAATGATATAAAAATCAAAAATATTAAAGGAAGCAAGATAATTAACAAAAACCTTCCAAAACAGCTACTGTTATATTGATTATTCATAGTTGCCCTTTAATTCTATTTAGGCTATTGTAGCTAAATTTTAAATTTTAATCAAATCAATCAAGATATCATAATGTTATATGGTCTTTTTATTTTTTCTATTAAATTTGCTACACTCATAGCTCTTCCTTCTCTAGCAAACTCTTTACCATCTAAAAATACAATTGTAGTAGGAATAGAAAATACACTAAAATGTGCCGCAATATCTGTATTGTTTTTTGCATCTATATAAATTTGCTCTATTTTTGGAAACTCTTTTTCAAAAGCCTCTTTTATTTTAGGTTTAAGCGCATCACAAACATTGCAATTATCACCCCAAAAATATAACATTACGCCATTACACTTTTTAATTTTATCTTCTATCTCTCTTAAAGTCATAATATCTCCTATACAAAACTTGGTGCATCATTTGCAAATAGTATCAAATCTTTTGCTTTTGTATTTTGTGCTAAAAACTTCTCCATTTGGCTTTTATCTTTTAGATGAATTAGTTTAGAGTTATCAACATACTCTTTAAAAATGTCATAATTTAGCTCTCCTGTAACTACAACTAAATCAAATACCTCATTGGCTTTTTTTGCAACTTGAATATTTAATTTATCATCAACCTCTACAAGTCCTGGAGTTATAACAATTTTTCTGCCACTGTAAGTAGATGCTAAATTAAAAGATTCAAGCATACCATCTATATTGCCATTAAAACTATCATCAATAATTATTTTACCACCAGCTTCAATTTTTTGAAGTCTATGAGGAGTTGGTTTTATATCTTTTAAAGATTTTTCAATTCTCTCTTCATCAATACCAAGCTCTTTTGCAACCTTAATAGCTACAGCTAAATTAATTGCATTAAACGAACCTAAAATATTTGCACAGTAGTAGTTATTATCTAAACTAAAGCAAACTCCATCAAGTGTTGCTTTAACATCTTTAATATCATGCCCAAAAAGTTCAACTTTAGGATTAGTACTTTTTACATTAGCACTTATATGAACCCAAGCTCTTTTTAATCTATTTGATTTAATAATCTCCATTTTTGTATTTCTAATATTCTCTAAACTCTTAAAATACTCAATATGAGCTGGTCCAATTGTACCAACTACAGCATAGTGTGGATTTACTAAGCTAGTTATATCATATATGTCTCCTTTTTCTCTAGCTCCCATCTCTACAATATAAACTTCAGTATTATTAGGTAAATCTTGATTTATATCTTTTACAATTCCAGCCAATGTATTTACAGAGCGGGGTGTTGCATAAACTCTATATTTACTCTCTAATAGAGTCTTTATAAAGTTCTTTATGCTTGTTTTTCCATAACTTGCAGTTACACCAATAACAATTAAATTATCATTTGCTTCAAGCTTTTGGCTAGCTAAATCTTTATACTTTTCAAAAAGTGCTTTTTCAATTAATATAGATGTTATCCAAGCTAGTAACAAAGGGGTTAATAAAAGAGTTGTCTTTGTTATAAAAAATAGAGCAACAGCATAAATAATTAAAAGTATAAAAAATCTTTTAACTCTGCTAGTAAATACTAAAGGTTTATCTAATTTTTTATACCATAAAAATAGTGCAACTATATAAGCTACCAATACAATTGGCTCAAGTTTATAAAGCTTTGCAAAACTTAAAGATTCATATGCTGAAAATGGAATTAAAAAATAAAAAATATTCCATAGAGGTTTTGTATGATGAAATATAACTCTATTAAGTTTGTAGCTATACCACTGAGCAGTAGTTATAAAATAGTATCCTAATGCTAAAACAAATAGAAAATATATCAAAAAATTAATTATTATATTCATATTTTACCTTTTAGAACTCTTGCTCAATTGTTTGAGCAATAAAATTAGAATTATTTACAAAAAAGAAGTGGTCTCCATCTAGCGGATAAAATTTCGAATTTTGAATGAGTTTGCTTATTTTTTCACCGCTCCACAAAGGTGTTGCGCTATCTTCTTTACCCCAAAATAGCAAAGCTTTGCCACTATATTTTTTAAAATTATCTTCAAAATATTCATCTACAACATTTTTAAATGTCTCATACATAGCCAAATTCATATCTTTTGCATCTTTTGAAACAAAAAGTTTTATTAAAGATTGAATCTTAAATGGTTTTAATAACTTTACAATTGCTATTTTTAATTTAACATTTATAGGTTTAGGAACTAAAATTCCAGCACTAGATAGCAATACTAACTTTTGTGGATTAAGCAAAGTAGCAACCTTGCCTCCAAAAGAGTGTCCAGCAATTATATCTGGATTAACTCTTATCTTATCTAAAAATATTTTAACTATATTTGCATAATCTTTTGTAGTTAAAACATTGCTATTATTTGGGCTACTCCCAAAGCCTGGCAAATCAATATATATATGTTTGAAATCTTTTAATTTATTTCCAAAGCTTCCTTTCATAACCTCTTTGTTACTACCCCAGCCATGTAAAAAAACAATACTTTTTTTGCTATCTCCTACTATTGTATATGATATTTGAAACTTTTTATTATTGTACTCTATCTCTTTTAATGCCATTATTTCGTTTTAACTTCCTTTTCTACCATAGTTGTTGGAACTCTTAACTTTTGCATTCTATCATATCCATATATATCATTAAAGAAATTAACTACACCATTTTCAACATAAGCAGTTAAATAGACAATATGTACAGGAATCTTTTGAGATAAATTTACATATTTTGTCTTTTTAGCTTTTAAAATACTGCCAACTTCTTCAAAACTCTGCTTTGTATAGTAAGTTGAGATATGACCTAATAGTTTTAAAGGTTTCTCTAGTCTAATACATCCATGACTAAATGCTCTTTGTTGATATGCAAATAGTTTTTTATTGTTTGTATCGTGCATATAAACAGAGTATCTATTTGGAAACATAAATTTAACTCTTCCTAGTGCATTTCTGCTTGAAGAGCGCTCTATAATCTTATAAGGAAGCTCTCTATTTGCCCACTCTGGTTTTAGGTACTCTTTCCAATTAATTTTACTTGGATCAACAGTAGGGCTATCTAATCCATAATCTCTTTTTACAACCATATTATGGCGTTTTAGATAGTTTTTATCTCTAATTATCTTTGGAATTTCCTCTTTTCTAGCAATATTATCTGGAACATTCCAAGTTGGATGTACTGTTATATATTTCATCATAGAGCTAAATATTGGTGTTGGCCATGAAGGCTTTCCTACAATTACATTAAACTCTAAACTAAGCTGAGAATTTTCAAAAAATCTAAATTTGTACTCAGGTACATTTATTAAAATATATGTATCCCAATTATCTGGTTTTAAAAGTTTTACTCTCTCTATATTTAGTTTAATTTTATATTTACTTACAGGCGAAATAGCACTATTATAAGCATTAATTAATGGAAAAAATTGAGGCATTTGAGGAACATAAGGCTCTAAAATAGCCTTAATTGATGAGCCTTTAGTAAGTTTGCTCATAATATCACTACTGCTTACATACTCTTCATAAAATTCATAATGAGCATTTTTATTTTTTGCTCTAAGAGCAGATTTAAAACTATCTATATCAATACATCCATTTGCAAGATTTTGAGTATAATTAACTAAAAGCTTACTTAAGATTTTTTCATCTTTTGTCTGTTGATATTGTGCTAACATAGGTTGCAAATCGCATAAAGAAGAGTATCTATCCTCTTGTAATATCTCTAAAAACTCGCTTTTTTGTGCACTATTCCAGCTTCCAGAGCTTCCAACACCAGCTCCGCCACATCCAGCAATAAAGAAAGATACCGCTATAACACTTAAAATTTTATATCTAATTTTCATTAAAATCCCCCTAAAAAACTTAAGACTATTTTATTCAAAAATTGCTTTAATATTAATTATTATTAAAACTCTTTGCACAACTTATTGCACTCAAAAAGGCAAAGTGAAAATTATACCCTCCAAGCATACCTGTAACATCTAAAACTTCACCTAAAAAGTATAGATTTTTCACAATTTTAGATTCGAATGTTAAATTGTTAATCTCATCAATATCAATACCACCTTTTGTAACTTCTGCTTTCGAATAACCAAAAGTTCCTGATGGAGCAAATTTGTAAGATTTTAACTCTGCTAACTTAGTAAAATCTTTGCTATCTATCTTGCTAGCTTGAGTATTTTTAATTTTAAGTTTATCTAATAAAGCATTTGCTACCCTCTTTGGAAGAGGTAAACTATTTGAAATGCTCTTTGTTGAATTTTTTAAACTATCAATATCAAAATGTGGTAAAAAATCTATAAATATATGCCCCTTTTCCCAAAAAAGTGAAGCATTTAATATTACAGGACCACTAACTCCTTTGTGTGCAAAAAGCATTGAGCCATCTAATATTTTTTTATAAAGATTTAAACTAACTTCAACACTAACACCGCTAAGCTCTTTAAAAAAAGATTCACTTGGCTGAATAGTAAATCCAACAAGAGCAGGTTTTAGAGTATTAATTTTGTGTCCAAAGCTTTTAGCAATATCAAAACCAATCAAACTAGCTCCAATTTTTGGATAGCTTAAACCCCCACTTGCAACTATTAGATTTTTTGTATAAAGAGCATTTTTATTAGTTCTAATTTCAAAAATATCATCTTTTTTTAAAACTTCTAAAACTTTTGTATTAAATAAAAACTCTATATCTTTTGTCTCTTTTAGCAAAATATCTAAAAGCTCTTTTGCGCTATTTTTACAAAAATATTGATTGTTTTTAATAATATACTCTAAGCCTCTATTTTTAAAATAGTCTAAAATTATAGAGTCTGAAAACTCTTTAAAAAGTCTATTTAAAAAGTTTTGCTTAGCTAAGTAGTATTTAGAAGATATATTTTTATTTGTAAAGTTGCATCTGCCACCGCCAGATATTAAAATTTTTGCTCCTGCATTACTATTTGTTTCTACTATTAAGGTATCTTTTTTATTTTTTAAATTTGCACCAAACATTAAGCCTGATGCACCAGCTCCAATAATTATATTGTTATAAATTTTCATTACAATCTTTGGAGCTTTTTTAAGCCTATTTTTACTAATTCTTGTGTAGTTCCACTCTCATTAGCAAGAGCTTTTTTAATTGCATCTTTTTTAAATCCTAAAGATTCAAGAGCTAAAGTAGCTTCTAAAATTGCTCTATTACTCTCTTTTGGAGTATCGCTACTTACAATAAAATCTGCTAATTCAACCAAAATTCTACTTGCGGCTTTTGGTCCAATTCCTGGAACTCTTTTTAGCATAGATACATCTTTAGCTGAGATAACTTTAGCAAAAGTCTCTGGTGTAAAAGTAGAACAAACTGCTAAAGCAACTTTTGGTCCAACACCATTAATTTTAAGCAGTGTATCAAAAACTCTCTTTTCATCCTTTGAAATAAACCCATATAAAGTGTTTGAGTCTTCTCTTATAATTTGAGTTGTATATAATTTGGCTCTATTGCCACTTATTGCTGATGAGCTATTAAGCGATACAAAAACCTCATATGTTATGCCATATACTAAAATATGCAAAAGGGTTGGCTCTTTATATACTATTTCGCCCTCAATTGCTACAATCATTGCTTGCCTTTAACTTTTTAGCATATTATAGTTATAATTCATTTAAAAAGAGTAATAAGTATATGAAAATTAGATCAATATTCTCAAATAGTAGCGGAATTTTAGTTTCAAGAATTTTTGGCTTTATTCGCGATACTATTATGGCTTCGATTCTTGGAGCAAATCTTTATAGCGATATATTTGCAGTAGCATTTAAACTGCCAAATCTTTTTCGTCGTATATTTGCAGAGGGTGCATTTACGCAAAGCTTTATGCCTTCATTTATTACAGCAAGATATAAAACAATTTTTAGTGTTAAAATTTTATTAAAACTTTTGAGTGTTATAATATTTTTAGCATTAATTGTAAATATATTCTCTTATCCAATAAGCAAACTCTTAGCACCAGGATTTAGTACAGATACTTTAATTATTACAGCTAAATATGTAGCTTTGCAATTTTGGTATCTTCCTTTAATTTTTATAGTTACATTTTTAGGAGCTTTATTGCAGTATAAAGAGCATTTTGCCATAACAGCTTTTGCAACAACTCTTTTAAATATAGCCTTAATTATAGCTATGCTTTTATATAAAAATGCTTCAAAAGAGCAGATACTATTAGCAATGAGTTGGGGTGTAATTGCAGGTGGTATTTTACAAGTAATTGCTCATTTAATTATGGCAAAAAAATTAAATATGTTAAGGCTATTAAGATATGGAGCAAAAAATTTTAAAAATAAAACAAATGCAGTTAAAGAGGATACAAATAGATTTTTTAAAAACTTTTTTCCAGCAGTTTGGGGTAATTCAACTTTACAAATAATGTCATTTATAGATACATGGTTAGCATCTTTTTTAGTAAGTGGCTCTATTAGCTATCTATATTATGGAAATAGAGTCTTTCAGCTTCCATTAGCACTATTTGCTATAGCCTTATCGACTGCTATTTTCCCAACAGTATCTAAAAAGATTAAAACAAAAGATTTAGAAAAAGCTCTATTTGAGTTTAAGAGAGGATTTTGGATACTATTATATCTTTTAAGTGCGGCAACTGTTGTTGGTATAATATACTCAAATGAGATAATTTGGCTTCTTTTTGAAAGAGGAGCATTTAGCAGAGAAAATACAATAGATGTTGGTGCAGTTTTAGCAATGTATCTAATTGGTCTTATACCATTTGGACTAAATAAGCTATTCTCTTTATGGCTCTATGCAAATCATAAACAGTTTTTAGCGGCAAAAATTGCTACTATATCTTTAATAGTCTATACAATAGTAGCACTAGCTTTAATTAAACCTCTTGGTGCTATGGGGCTTGCATTAGCAGGTTCAGTTATAGGATTTTTAAATCTATTTTTAACCCTTAAATACTTTGGTATAGATAATTTGCTAGAGATTGTAGATAAAAGTAGAGTTTTAAAATTTAGCATAATTGTATCCATATTTACTGCTTTAGTAGCATTTATCCACATATTATGGTTACATATATAATTGTAATATCTATTTACAATATTAAATTTTTAAGGTATAATTTAAAAGTATAAATTAATTAATAAAGGATATGACATGAACACAAGTATTGTAGGAAAAAATTTAGAGCTTACAGAGCCTATAAAAAATTATGCAGAATCGGCTTTTGAAGCTATAAAGAAGTATAACTTAGATATTATATCTGCAAGTATGGTTTTATCAGATAATAAAAAAGGGCAATTTAGCGTAGAGTTTGTAATTAATGTAAAAGATAAACATACAGTAGTTATTACTCAAAAAGATAAAGATCTATATGCGGCAATAGATTTAGCACTAGAGAGAGCAAAAAAGAATCTAAGAAGATATGCTGATAAGATAAAAGATCATAACAATGGGGGAGTTAAAGAGCTAGAGGTTACAGAAAATGAGGCTGTTAATACACAAGATGAAGATGAAATTATTCCACTTGAACCAAAGCTTTATAAACCTTTAGATTTTGAAGAGGCAAAGATGATGCTAGAAGAGTCTGGTGAGAACTTCTTTGTTTTTTATGATATAGATAATAATATGAGAGTACTTACAAAATTAGATAATGGAAAGTATGGCTTATATTAATTTTAGGGCTTTTGCCCTAACTTTTAAACTTTTGAGACTCTATATATCTTTCTAAAATAATTTTAGCGGCAATTGAATCTACTCTTCCATCTCTTTTTTGTTTTATAATACCTTGCATCTGCTCTTTTGCTTCATTTGAGCTGAAAGATTCATCAATATATACTATATCTTTAATAAATGGAATATCAAGCAAAGATATAAAATGTCTTATGCGTCTTTCCATCTCTTCTTGAGAGTTTCCTCCAATTGGCAAACCAACAATTAGTTTATTAATCTCCCACTCTTTAAGAAGCTGGCTTATATCTTTAGCGGCTTGCTTTCTTCCTCTTCTAATAATTGCATTTTGCGGTAATACAGTAGAATTATCAAAACAAAAAGCAACACCTATTCTTTTTAATCCAATATCGAGTGAAGCAATTTTTTCCATTAATATAGCCTTTGTTTTAGATTATTAATTCTTTGATTTGCCTCTTTTATGCTTATTTCACTAATTTTTTTCTCTTTTAAAAGCTCTCTTGTAATTTTTATCAATTTATCTATCGATATTACACTTTTTGGATTGACTTGGTTAGCAAATAACATTATATCAACTCCCGCATTAATTGATAATTCTACTCTTTTTTTGAGGCTATAGTGTTTTGCTATTGCTCCCATTTGCAAATCATCACTAACAATAACACCTCTAAATCCTATTTTCTCTCTTAAAAGATTTGTAATAACTCGTTTTGATAATGAAGCTGGGTAGAGTGAATCTAATTTTTTATTAAAAATATGAGCTACCATTATTGTATCGGTACTATTTTTTAAATTTATATATGGCTTTAGCTCTATATTTTTCCATAAATTTGTTACATCTACAAAACCTTTATGCGTATCGCCCAAAGAGCTACCATGCCCAGGAAAGTGTTTAAGTGAAGTTGCAATATTAAATTTATGCATTTGATTAATAAATATTTTATCATATTTAGTTACAATATTTGGATTACTTCCATAACTTCTACCCCATTTGACAATAACTTTATTTTTAGGATTTAAAGCCAAATCTGCAACTGGTGCAAAATTTAGATTAATACCTAAATAGTTAAGCTCTTTTGCCATCTGATAATATATATTTTTTGCATAATCTTCTCCCATTTTAGCAATATTTGAGGCCTTTGGATAGATTTTATTTAATTTAACTCTTTGAACAAAACCTCCCTCTTGATCTACAGCAATTAATGGTTTTGTATTGCAACTTTTTAAATTTGTGGTTAATTTTTTAAGATTATTTAGATTTGTAAAGTTTTTTGCACTTCCTCTTTTTATTGGGTTTTTTTGAAATAAAATTACTCCGCCAAGTCCTTTATTACAAATGTCATTGTAAATTTTGGTATTAGAGTTTGCAGATGTACCATAAAATCCTAATATAAACATATTAGCTATCTCTTTATCTAATAGGTTTGCTAATAAAATAGAGCTTGTTAAAGATAAAAATATAATAAACTTTCTCATAAATCTCCTTTATTTTTCTTATTATAGCATACACATACTCTCCACAATATTAGACTATTATGCTATAATTCAATTAAAAAGGAAAAATGATGGTAAAAAAGTTTTTTGCAATTTTAGCAATTTTATCAATTACACTTTTTGCTCAAGAACAAAAAGTTGATAAATTTGAAATTAAAGATATTTTTGGAAAGACCACAACAATAATTGGCAAAAAAAATGGTTTAGAGATACCAAGTGCTAAAGGAAAGATTGTTTTAATTGAGTTTTGGGGAACTCATTGTCCACCTTGTATGTTCTCTATTTCTCACTATATTGAGCTAAATAAGAAATATAAAGATAAAATAGCAATGTTTGCTGTTGAGGTACAAGCTACACCTAAAGAGCAGTTGATTGATTTTGTAAAATCTAAAGGAATTAATTACAATATATATACTCAGCAAGATAATAGCGATTTTGTCAAATATGTTGCTATAAGAGCAAAATGGAGCGGTGCAATACCATTTTTAATAATTTTAGATGAGACAGGTAGTGTTATAGATATAAAAACAGGAATGGTTCCTAAAGAGTATATAGAAAAACTTATAGAGTATTTAGAAAAAAATAAAACTAAGCAAAAAAGAGATACAAATAGTACAAAAGCAGATAGTAACTCTACTAAATAAGAGTTACTTTACCATTTTCTATATTTATTAAACCCTCAAGTTCGGCTGTATAAATCTTCTCTCCATACTTTAATAATGCTTCATCTAAAGTAGGAGAGCTTTCTAAAAACTCTATAAATTCATCTTTTTTTTCGCTAATTTTGCCAAAGCTGTTGGCAAACTCTTCTATATCATAAATTGCAGTAGCTTTTTTCTCTTTTAATAATAAATTTGTTCCTAAACTCTCATTTAATCTATGTGGCAAAACATATATTGGTTTATTCATCTTTAAAGCAAATTCAACACTTCTCATACTTCCGCTATTTAAATTTGCTTCTGTAACAATTAGGCACTCTCCTAAAGCAACAACTAACTCATTTCTTGCAACAAAACTCCAATTTGTTGCTCTAAACCCCTCTTTATAAAAGCTTAAAGTTAAACCATTTTGTTCAATTTGGGTAATTAAAGCTCTATTTATGGCAGGATATTTTATATCTAAGCCATTAGCCATTACAGCTATTGTACTATTTGCTTTTGCACCTTTATGTGCAATAGCATCAACTCCCATTGCCGCTCCACTTGCAACTACTACACCTCTTTTACTAAGTGCACTTGCCAATTTATAGGTAAACTCTTTTGTATAGCTATTTGGTCTTCTTGTGCCTACAATTGAGACAATCTTTTTATTTAATAACTCTAAATTGCCAATATAATAAAGCTCTTTAGGCTCTTTTTTCATATCTTTAAAGGCTGGTATCTTTTTATCTAATCTTTTTATCATAGCTCATCAATATATACAATATCAATATTTTTAAAATACTTTTTAGCAACTTTTAATGCTTTAAAAGTCTCTTTATGTGGGTGTCCTATAATAATTGCATAACCTCTCTTTTTAGCTAAATTTATACCTTTTTTTATCTCTTTTAAAATTATAGTACTATTTAATTTATTATCAATAAAAAGGTCACTTTTATAATATCGTCTGTTAAACTCTTTTGCTATCTGTTTAAATTTTGTCTTTTTAGTTGTTCTGCTATCTACAAAGGTTATATTATTATCAAGCAAAGCTTTATAAAGCTCTTTTGATTTTTTGTAATTTTGGCTAAAGATACTTCCTGTGTGGTTATTAATAAATTTTACAGTAGGAAATAGTCTTTTAATTTGAGCAACTCTTTTTTTAATTTTTTTATAGCTATCGGTTACAAAGAGTGTTTTATGCATTTTATTTAATGTTTTGCTATTTGATTGCAAGGGTAAATGTACCATATAATGTTTTAGATTTTTTGCTAATAGGTAGCTTTTCATATTCATTTTACTTGGTGGAAATATTGAAGGAGTAACCTTAAATGGTAAAGATTTTATATAATTTAGCTGATATTTATGAGAGATATCATCTATAATAATTACAAGTTTTGGTTTTTTTGAAGATTTTTTATTATCTATTCTCTTAGAAGGACTCCTTTTTTTAACTCTTTTTTTTACACTCTTTTTTATTTGAGATATAGTTGTTTTTTTAATAGCTGTTTTATTATTTGTATTATTAAAACTCTCAACAACCTCATAATTAGAAGCAAATAAATTTAATGTAAATATAAAAATTAAAATATATCTCAATAAATGCCTTTTTTTAGTATAATTCTACTAAAAGGATTGTAAATGGAAGATAAAAAGAGACTATTAAATGAGATAAAAGAGTTATGGAGTAGTAAAAATATAGATAGTTTCGATATTGCACCAGAGCTATTAGAGTATTTAGAGCTAGAGGATTTAGAAAAGTTAAAAGCAAAAATTTTAAACTCTTTACAAAACTTAACAAAAGAGCAGAAAGAGTGGCTATCTAATTTTAGAAAACTTAGCTAAATACTCCTCTGCATCATAAGCTTTTATCTCTAAATCTTTTGCCATCTGTGCCATAATACCAGTGCCTTGAGTTGAAATAAGCTCTTTATTTTTATTATAAACTTTAGCACTACAAACTCCGCAACTTGGGCTTCTATCTTTGCCAATAAAAAGAGAGATATCTTTATTGTTATTAAAAAAAGCTTTTGCATATTCAACTATTGGAGGAGTAAGATTAGCACCTGTTAAATTAGAAATAGCTCTTATATCTTTGCCATCATCTATTAAATCCATAGTAGGGCGGGGCGTTCCAAAACAAAAATCTTCTGGACAAAACCCTACTATCTCATACTCATCTAATAATCCTAATAGTTTTGGATCGTAATTTTCTCTTCCATCATATCTACATCTATTGCCAAGTAAACAGGCAGATATTGCTACTTTCTTTTTCATAATATAACTACAGATTTAATTTCAGTAAACTCTTCTAATGCCCACTTAGGACCCTCTTTTCCAATACCTGATTGCTTTATACCTCCATATGGCTGAATATCAAACCTAACAGTTGGAATATCATTAATTACTACGCCTCCAGCCTCTGCATCATCAATAAAGCGTTTACTATTTTTTAAAGAGTTAGTAAATATACTATATTGCAATCCATAAGGAGAGTTATTAATTTTGTTAATTGCCTCATCATAATCTTTTACCTTTACAAGGCTAACAATAGGGGCAAATACCTCTTCACAAATTATTTTCATATCATCTGTTACATTAATCATTACTGTTGGAGGGAAAATTCCATCAATCTCTTCTCCTCCATATAAAACTTCTGCCCCTTCATCAATAGCACTTGCTACCCATCTTTTTGCTCTAAGTTTTGCATCTTCATTAATTAAAGGGCCCATAAATGTGTCTTCTTCATATGGAGAGCCAACCTTAAGTCCTTTTGCTTCATTAGCTAAAGCATTTGCAAACTCATCATATATCTTTTCATGTACATATATTCTTTGTAAGCTAATACAAACTTGCCCGCTATTATAAAAAGAGCCAAATGCACACTTTTTAGCCGCATCTTTTATATCTGCACTCTCATCAATAAAAGTTGCCGCATTTCCTCCAAGCTCTAATGCAACCTTTTTAATTCCTGCATTTTGCATAATAATTCTTCCAACTTGTGCAGAGCCTGTAAAGCTAATTACTCTAGGAATTGGGTTTTTAACTAGCTCACTTCCAACCTCTGCATCACCATAAACAACACTTAATGCATCTTTTATTGCATATTTGCTCTCAATAAAAAGCTTAGCTAACATATATGCACACATTGGAGCTTCTGGAGTTGGTTTAAGTACTACAGCATTTCCAGCACCAAGAGCAGGTGCAATTTTATGTGCTATTAAATTTAGAGGAAAGTTAAAAGGTGTAATACAACTAGCTACGCCAACTGGTACTCTTTTATAGTATGCTAAAGCCTCTCTGCCACTTGGAGTTGCATCTGTTGCAATAGTTTCGCCATGTAAATTAATTAACTCTTTAGCAGTAAGTTCAATTGTCTCAGCACATCTTATAGCTTCAATTCTTGCAAATAAAAGAGGTTTTGCAACTTCATCAACAATCAATTTTGCAAACTCATCAGCTTGCTCTCTTAATTTAGAGGCTACATCTTCAAGCCATTTAATTCTTTGATGAAGAGGTGATTTTTTTGTCTCTTTTGAGGCTTTTTGTGCTATCTCTAAAGCCTCTTTTGCATCTTGAGCACTGCATAGTGGATATTTTGTAACTACTTTTTGAGTATATGGATTTTTTATCTCAACTAATTCATCTTTCTCTTTAATTTGTGAACCAATATATACTTTTGCTATATTTGGGTTACTATCTTTATTAAATATATCAAACACTACTTATCCTTTTTTTTTGTAGAGCAGTTGTCGCCATCACAATAGCTCTTTTTTAATACAAATGTATAGATAAAGTCTTTTATAATCAATATTATACACCAAACCCATAAAATATCAAGTATATAATTTCGTTTATAGTCTAATTGAAAGTATAAAACAGGAACACCAATTGCTACAAACCACTTAACATAATAAAAAAATAAAATCCCAGCGCCATAAAGATCTTTTAAAACTGTTAAAATAGCTTTCATTATAAAGACCCAAGAGCCGCTTTTACATTGTCTTCAGCCATAGAGATATTCCACTCTGGCTCCCAAACTAAATTAACCTCTACATCTTTTACACCATCTATTCTTTTAGGAGCATCTTCTACCCATTGTGTAATCATCTGATGTAAAGGGCAAGCCTTTGTTGATAGTGTCATTGTAACTTTTACATTACAATCATCATCAATATCTACTCCATAAATTAGCCCCATCTCAACTAAATTAAATCCAACCTCTGGGTCTATAATTTTTCTTAATTCATCATAAACTTGCTCTTTTGTTACATTACACATCTACTATTCCTTTTCGTTTTTCATTTGAGTTTCTGGTTTAAAGTTTAAAATATATATAACAGTTCTTACCATAAATATTGCACCAAGTGCTAAAAGAGAAACTCCGCCTTTAAATAGAGTATCGCTACTAAAAAGCAACCCTATAGCACTAATTGCAACACCACTAAAACTTGTCCAAAAAGATATCTCTATCTCTCTATCTGGAAGCATCTCATGAAGCATAGGAACTTTTTGCTTGCCAACAAGTGGGCTAAATCTCTCAAACCAAACTAAAAAAGGGATAATTTTTATTAAATGCCCATTAATTACAAAAGCAAAAAATCCCATTAAAAATAACCAAACTCCACTCTTTAAAAATGGTTCTGCTCCACTAAATAGCCAAATTACTAAAAATAGTGTTGATACAACTAAAGATATAAAAGCAACATAAATATGTTTATACCAAATATCATGAAGCTTTCTTGCTCTAATTTTATATAAAATAATTAACTGCTTAAAGTAAAAACCAACTCCAACTGCCATAGCAAGAAGTGCAATATTTGCTAAAAAATCGAAACTAATAAGTTTTAAAATTGAAAATACAATTACACTTACTACTAAAATTTTAAAAGCTAAATTAATATCGCTATCATCATACCCATGAGCCAATCCAAACATTGGTAAAAGTATAATACTTAATCCAATAATAGTAATTGTTACATATCCTACTAAAACTAAAATTATATGTATAGGAAGTAAATTAGTTATATTTATACTAAAGCCTTCAGCAATTGTTAAAGCCATTAAAAAGCCAATAATAATAGCAACTGTTAAAAATATATTACCAGCTTTTACACATTTAACAGTTAAACTATTTGCTGTAGTGCTTTTAAGAGTCATTAAAGTTTCGTATAAAAATACAACCATTGAGACCAAAACTAAAAGTCCACCATAAGGTAATAAGGCAGGCATAAACCAAAAACCAATTACCATAAGAATAGTCCCTATACCTAAAGTGGGAAATATAACATAATATAAATCAACACTAAAATGACCAATCTCTAAAGCAACAGGAATTAGTTGAGCCATTGCCCCAAATATAATTACCATTACAAAACCAAGTAAAAAAAGATGTGCCCAACCAATTACAGTTAAATCAGATAAAGCTCCATAGCTATCTATAAAAAATAGAGCAAAAATTGAAATTAAATAAGCAATAGAGCCAAATTTAAAAAATGGCTCTATCATCTTAAATGGAGGTGCGAAATCTTTTGATATATTAAACATTATCTACCCATCACACTTAGCATCATCTAAATTAGCTTTTTCGCTCTCTCCACTTTTATAAGTAAACTCAAGAGCAACTCTTCCATCATCTAAAGGCTTCTCTTCTATATTAAAATTGGTTCCTATTTTATCTAATAGACCCATTGGTTTTTTATGATTTATCATAACAAGCTTTTTATTTGGTCCATCAATTAGCTTAAGTCCTGCCATAGCATTAACCATTGGTTCTGGTGGTCCGCATCTGCTTGTATCAAACTCATAAACCTCTATATCGCCATCTTTATATCTATAAAAATCAACTGTTGCTCCTGCAACTTCAATTTTTTCTTTTTCCATATTACTATCTCCTTATATTTTTGGCTATTTTAGCAAAAATATATAGAAATAAGTTGATTAGAATCAAAAAGTTTAATAATTTTTTTAAATAGTTACTATAATTTTACATTATTCTTTAATTTTTCCTATTTTTACTACCATTTTACCATCTTTTATGCTATAATCAATTTTGTTACTATCTGCATCTTTTGGTAATGTAAAACTTTGCATATAGCTACTGCTAGAGAAACTTTTAACTACACCAAAACTACTATTTGTCTCTTTTACCTCATTTGATTGCTCTACTTTTATAGTTAAAATATTATCTTTTGCTTTAACATCAGCCTTAATATCGCCTTTTCCAACATTTATTACAACTTCGTAATGATCTTTTTTATCTTCAATGCCAGAACTTATTATCCCACCGCTACTCATTACCATAGGTGTTGTATTTTTAAATCCCATTTTGCTAAATTCATTAAACATTGCATCCATCTGCTTTTGCATCTGTTCCATCTGTTTTAGTTGCATTTGAAAAATCTTATCCATTTGAGAAAATGGGTCACCATTTGTTGTTGTAGCATTTTGCGCCACTCCAAATGATAATAGTGCTAATACAAAAAGTATAATTTTTTTCATTTTAACTCCTTTTTTTCTTGCAATTATATAATATTATATGACTATAACTATGCTACATTAGTTGCATTTTGATTAAAAAAGTAAAATTTAAAGATGTATTATAAAGAAAAAGTCCAAATAGATAAATATGAGATTTTATATTTATATTGTAGTGAGTAATTTTTTTATATTAGCTTTAAAAAATAGAGTTTTAAAAAATTTTACTCTTTTAAAGCCTCTCTCATAATTTTTTCTACATCTTCTAAGTTATATTGATGATTAGTAAAATAATCAAATGCTAATACGCCTTGGTTAATTAGCATATCTTTACCATCGCTAGTTGGAAGATTAAACTCTTTTGCTAATTTTAAAAAAGGTGTCTCTTTTCCATAAATTATATCAATTACAGCTTTTGAGTTTTTTAAAAGTTGCTTTAAAATCTCTTTTGGAGCTGGTAAATTATTATCATTTAAACCTGCACTTGTCATATTTACAACTAAATCATAATCTTTATCATTTTTAAAATTATCCCAGTTATAGCAATCAAATCCATCTTTTATAAACTTTTCTAATCTATTTTGACTTCTATTTAAAATAGTTATTTCATATCCTTCATCTTTTAAAATTTTAGAAGTAGCTTGTGTAGTTCCACCAGCTCCTAAAATAAGGATACTATTTATACTATTAAACTTTTTAACAGATTTTAGAAAGCCTGGAGCATCAGTATTATATCCATATAATAAGTTATCTTTCAAAACTATGGTATTTACAGCATTTACTTTTTTAGCAAAATCATCTAATTTATCACATGCTTTAAATGCCGCTTCTTTATGTGGTACAGTAATATTAGCACCACTTAAGTTGTGTTCAAAAAAGCTCTCTTTAAGTTTTGTGCCATCTTTTAATAAAATCTTTTTATATATAGCATCAAACCCTAACTCTATAAAAGCCATATTATGCATTTTAGGGGACAATGAGTGTTCTACTGGGTCTCCAAATATTGCAAATTTTTTAGCCATCTTAAAACTCTTTTAGTAAAAGTAAGTTATTTTCTTCTTTTAGTTTTTGCATATCTTTTAGTGTAGAAATTAATGCCATTAGTTTATTTCTAACCTCTAACTCTTCAAGTTCTGGTTTAGAATCTGCTACAACACCAGCACCCGCTTGAAGAGTAATTAAATCTTTTGTAATTAAAGCAGTTCTAATTGTAATTGCTGAATCCATATCTCCAGTAAATGAGAAATATCCAACACTACCGCTATAAAAACCTCTTTTAGTTTGTTCAAATTTAGCTATTAGCTCCATTGCTTTAATTTTTGGGGCTCCTGTCATTGTTCCTGCCGTAAAAGTTGCAGCAAAAAGATCAAACATATCTTTATCATTTTCAATCTCAGCAACAACATCAGAAACCATATGCATTACATGAGAATATCTTTCAACTCTCATCATATTAGGAACTTTAACGCTTCCAACCTTTGCAACACGCCCAACATCGTTTCTTCCTAAATCAATAAGCATTAGATGTTCAGCACACTCTTTTGGGTCATTTAACATCTCAACTTCAAGTTCATAATCTCTTTGAGGCGTTTTTCCTCTTTTTCTAGTTCCTGCAATTGGGCGAAGCAATATTTCGCCGTCCGTAAGTCTAACCATAACCTCTGGAGATGAACCGCAAATTGAGAAATCTTCAAAATCAAGCAAAAATAGATAAGGCGAAGGATTGATTGAGCGCAAAACTCTATAAAAGCTTAAGGAATCAATTTTACCTTTTTGAATATACTTATTTGATGGTACTATTTGAAATACATCACCAGCTTTTATATGCTCTTTTGCCTCTTGAACAATTTGCATAAATCTATCTTTAGAGATAGCAAAATATCCTTCTCCTTCAAAAACTACAGGTTTTATCGGCTCTGGAGTATGAGATTTAGATATTAGGTTAATTATATTATTAACCATATTTGGATATTTATTTTCTAAATCTATTATTGTGATTTCTGAACTTTTATGAGAATACCCAATTATAATTTTTGGGCGTATTAAATCTAAATCAGGAGTATTTAGACTATCTTCTAAATTATCCATATACTCTTTTAATGATGGCTCAAAAATTTTAACTAAATCATAAGCTAAAAAACCAATAAATCCATCTACAAATTTAAAACCAATCTTATTAGCATACTCTTGATATTTAGATTTATCTATTTTAGAGTAATACTCTTTTAAAAATTCAAAAGGAGATGACTCTAACTCTTCTAATCTGTTATCTTTTATATAGATAGTTTTATTATCTTTATATATAAGCCTCTCTTTAGCACCAATAGCAATAAAGCTAAAGTTGCCATCTTCACTTGTTACAACGCTTTCAAAGAGCATTGTAACTTCATCTTTATAAAGCTTTTTAATCTCCCCATATAGTGCAACTGCACTTAATTGATCAAATAGATAAGACTTAACCATATAGCCTACTTAATAAAAGCTTGCGGGTTGATTTGTGATTTAACTCTTCCTAAATATTTAGCCGCCTCTTTTCTACTCTCAAATGGTCCAACATAAACTCTTCTATATCCATTTTGGGTTTTAATTTTATATCTAAACCCAGCTCTTGTAATTTTTCTTATAAAGCTACTCTCAGGACCTTTTGTAAAAGAGCCTACTTGAATATAAACATTGCCTCTGCCACCAATTTTTCTTGTTGGTTTTGGAGTTTTTGTAACTACCTTTTTCTCTTTTTCTACTCTCTCTTTAACTACTACTTTTTTAGGTGCATCATTCTCTTCTTTTTTTGCTGAAGTTACTTTACCAACTGGAGCTACACCAAGCTCTTCTTCTTTATTGGCAATTTTTGTACTATCACCTTTTAAGTTTTGAGTCTCATCTTTTGTTTTATCTTTACTATTTTTCTCCTCATCTATATTTACAGTATCTACATTTGCTGTCATATCATCATTTAGTGGTGCAAGGTCTGGGTCTGTACTAAGAGGAGCTAAATTTTTGCTTTCATTCTTGTCGGCCTTATTTTCTGTAATATCATCTAAATTTGAATTAATATCAGAGGCTACTTCAACCTTTTGATTATCTTGATTATCTTTAGCTTTTGTTGGCTCTGGTTCACTAAATATCATTTTAGCTAAAATAGCACCTACAATAATAAGCAAAATAACTAAAGCTAATAGCGCTAATAGACCTTTAGATTTTGCTTTTTCTGGCTCTGGCTCATTTAAAATTAAGTCATCTAATGTGTTGTCATTGCTCATGATTTACTCCAATAGTAGTTGTTTACCACCTATTATACCAAAAAAAATTAAATTATAATATTAACCAATATTAAAATTTAATAAAAATATTAAACTATTTTGATATTACCACTCTATATATTCACGAGGTAGTTCTAATAAATTCCCAATATCTGGGCGTAAAAAGTTAGGAATTACTCTCCACTCTTTTGTTAATTTTTGAGATAATTTTTTGTTAATTTTTTTCTCTAATTTTATAAAATCGTCTCTATTTTTTAAATTTACCTCAATATATACTACAATTTTTTGATTATTTAGTGTTGTAATATATAAATTATTATATCCTTCTTCTTTAAAAAAATATTTTAAAAGCATAATAAAAGCATCTCTATATTTTCCACTATATTCAAAAGCCATTGCTTTATAGTTTGTTAAGGATATAGCTAAATTTATATCTTTATATAGATGTTGTTTAAGTAGGGTAGGGGTTATTTTTTTGTTAAAAAATTTATATTTGGAATAAATTGTATGTCCATTTACCTCCTCTTTAGAGGAGATACTTTTTTGCTCTATATAGTAGCCATCTTTATTGTTTGTTAATAGCTCTAAAAGCTTATCTATATTATTAATAGATTGGTCTATCATATATAATAAAATTACTTGCTAACTCTTTTACTTCTTGCTTAATTTTTGCTTGAAGCTCACTATTATTAATATCATCTAAAATATCGGCAATCTTATTTGCAATCCACTCAAACTCTTTTTCTTTCATACCTCTTGCGGTAAGTGCCGGAGAGCCGATTCTTATACCGCTTGTTACAAACGGGCTTCTTGTTTCTCCCGGAACCGTATTTTTATTTACCGTAATTCCCGCATTTCCAAGTGCGGCATCCGCATCTTTACCGCTAAAATCTTTATTTAAAAAGCTAACTAAAACTAAATGGTTATCGGTCCCGCCGCTTACTATATCGTAACCTCTATTAATTAAAACATCAGCTAATACTTTTGCGTTGGCTTTAACCTGCTTTGCGTAATCTTTCCACTCATCGCTTAAATTATATTTAAATCCAACCGCTTTTGCCGCAATTACATGCACAAGCGGACCGCCTTGAAGACCCGGGAAGATTGCAGAATTTATCTTTTTGGCAATCTCTTCATTGTTTGTCATAATAGCTCCGCCTCTTGGACCTCTTAAGGTTTTATGAGTTGTTGTTGTTACAACATCAGCATATGGGAATGGGCTCATATGTTCACCCGCAACTACAAGTCCCGCAATATGAGCAACATCGGCAAATAAAATTGCACCAACTTCATCTGCAATTTCGCGAAACTTTTTAAAATCTATCTCTCTAGCGTATGCGCTTGCACCACAAACTATAATTTTTGGCTGAACAATTTTTGCTATTTCTCTAACTTTATCGTAATTTATTCTTCCATCAAGCTCTACGCCATATGTAAAGCTTTGGTAATTTTTACCAGAAAAGCTTGG
>CAZCOI010000150.1:0-3078 GCA_964500335.1 uncultured Nitratifractor sp. | reverse complement strand
ATGATTAAAAAGTGCCTCTTTCCAGTTGCTGGGTATGGAACAAGGTTTTTGCCAGCATCTAAAGCGATACCAAAAGAGATGTTTCCAATACTTACTAAACCTCTAATTGAATATGGTGTAGAGGAGGCAATTGAGGCAGGTTGTAATACTATGGCTATGGTTACAAGTAAATATAAAAATGCAATAAAAGATCATTTTGATAGCCACACAGATATAGAAAGCTCTATTAAAGGTAGTGTAAAAGAGGAGCTTTTAAGTAATTTAAATGCAATAATTGAGAGTACAAACTTTTGCTATATCCGCCAAAGAAGTATGAGAGGGTTAGGTGATGCTATTTTAACAGGAGAGCCTTTAATTGGAAATGAGCCTTTTGCTGTAATTTTACCAGATGATTTATGTTTTAATGAAGGCAAGGGTGTTTTGAAGCAGATGGTTGAGCTTTATAATAGATATAAATGCAGTATTATTGCTATTAATGAAGTACCAAAAGATATGACAAGTCGCTATGGAATAGTTGATGGTAAGATTTTTGATAATAGAGATGATTTATTTTTAGTTGATAATATGATAGAAAAACCAGAGCCAAAAGATGCGCCTACAAATTTAGCAATTATTGGAAGATATATATTAACACCCGATATTTTTGATATACTAAGAGATACAAAACCAGGAGTTGGTGGAGAGATACAAATAACAGATGCAATATTAGAGCAGGCTAAAAATGGTAAAGTTATTGCTTATAGATATAAAGGAAGACGCTTTGATTGTGGGCAAGTAGATGGTTTTGTTGAGGCTACTAACTTTTTTTATAAAAGATATAAGGATTAAAGTTGCACTATTTTAAAAATTTTTATCAAATTCGCTCAAATGAGTATATTTTAGATAAGTTAAAAAAAGAGCAAGAGAGTATTGGCTATTACAAATTACCATTTAATGATACAACTGAAATTAAAGAGTTTGCAGATAGTGTAAATAGACAAACAGTTGTTGTAATTGGAATTGGCGGAAGCTCTTTGGGTGCTAGTGCAATTTATGACTTTTTAAAAAGGAAAAATAATCTAAAAAAAAGACTTATATTTTTAGAAACAACTGACCCAATTGATATTAATAGTAAACTTGATAGTTTAAATTTAGATAATACCCTATTTATTGTTATAAGCAAAAGTGGAACAACAGTAGAGACAATTGCAATACTAAAGTATTTATCTAGTAAAGTTGAACTTAATAAAAGTAATTTAGTAGTAATTAGCGAGACTAATACTCCGCTTCATAAATATGCAAAAGAGATAGAGGCTAAATTTTTTGAAGTTCCTAAAAATGTTGGTGGTAGATTTAGCGTATTTAGCGCCGTTGGATTAGTGCCATTAGCAACTATTGGAGTTGATATTGATAATATGCTAAATGGAGCAAAGAAGGTTTATAACAACTTTTTTAAAAAGCAAAAAGAGTATGATATTTTAATGGAGAAAGCTAGATTTATTGTAGAGAATAAAAATAGATTTAATATCAATGTAATCTTTAGTTATCTATCTGCGCTAGAGGGCTTTAATAAGTGGTATGTTCAGCTTTGGGCTGAGAGTTTAGGTAAAATTAATATTAATGGCACAAGACAAGGTCTTACGCCAATTGGATTGGTTGGTCCTATTGATCAGCACTCATTTTTGCAATTAATTATGGAGGGTAAAAGAGATAAAACTGTTACCTTTATTAAAGTTGCAGATTTTGAAGAGAAGATAGTAATTCCAAAAAATAGTCCTATTAGCGAACTTGATTATTTAGAAGGGATTAGCTTTTCTAAATTAATAGATATGCAAGCAGATGCAACAATAGAGGCAATTTCAAAAGAAGAAGATATTCCATACGATGTTATTACAATAGATAAAGTAGATGAGTATAATATTGCTGAGCTAATGTTTACTTATGAACTTTTGGTTTCAATTATTGGTACATTTATGCAGATTAATACATATGACCAACCAGGTGTAGAGAGCGGTAAAATTATATTAAAAGAGAAACTTAAGGCGCTTAAGTGATACTTTGAATTAGCTATAAAGATATGGGTATTGCTTTGGTAAAATATCTAAGAAGAGTTCAAACAAATATCAGATATAATAATAGCAAATAGTGTAAGAGGAGTTTTATGCGATTATCAAGAGATGAAGTTTCTATATTAAAAAATACTTTATACACTTTAAGCAAAGATGCAAAGATATATCTATTTGGTAGTCGTGTAGATAATAATAAAAGAGGTGGGGATATTGATTTATTAGTAATTTCAAATAAGCTTACTCAAAAAGATATTAGAAAGTTAAGAGTTGAATTTATCAAGCATTTTGGAGAGCAAAAGATAGATATTGTTTTAGATGATGGAAGTTTTAAAGAGCCATTTGTGAAGATGATATTGCAAAAGGCGGTAAAATTGTGATATATCAAAAATTGAAAAAAGATTATGAGCTTTTACAAAAACAGTTACAATGGTTAGAAATTTCTTATAAGGAATGTAAAAATATTGGTATAAAAGATAATTATACTATTGAAGAGTTTGGAAAGTTTGAAACAATTTGTTCAAGATATAGCAGGAGCATAGATTTTTTAATAAGAAAAATTTTTAGGACAATTGATGCATATGAGTTTGAAAATCAAGGTACTCTGATAGATGTAGTAAATAATGCTCACAAAAGGGGATTATTTGAAGATATAGATGAATTAAGAATTATGAAAGATATAAGAAATACAATAGCTCATGAATATATTGAAGATGATTTAGTTAAAGTGTTTAATGAAGTTTTAGAATATACACCAAAATTAATAGATATAATAAATACTACTTTAAAATATATAAATAAAATAAAAAAAGAGGTTTAAGTGATACTTTTAACTGGAGGAGCTGGATATATCGGAAGCCATATGGCTGTAGTTTTAGCAAAAGAGGATATAGATTTTATAATATATGATAATTTTTCAAACTCTTCAATAAAAGTAATTGATAGATTAGAACAAATTATTGGTAAAAAAGTTAAATATATTAAAGGTGATATTAGAGATAAGGAGGCTTTAGAAAAACTATTTAGTAGTTAT
>CAZCOI010000149.1:0-2672 GCA_964500335.1 uncultured Nitratifractor sp. | reverse complement strand
GATTTTACAAAATCTTTTTGAAGTTTTTCTTTATCTAAAAAATCCGAAACCACTTTTATAATTTTTAAATTTTGCTCATTTAAATATTTTAAACAAATCTCTTTAAAAAAAGCCGCTTCCATATCAAAAAGCTCTAAATTTTCGGAGCTTTTATTAAATACGGGGGTATTTTGGGTTGTTAAATTATTAAAATTAATAAAAACTTCGCCCAATTTAACCGTTTTTTTATTGCATCCGGCAATTCCTATGTTGTAAGCTTTTTTAATTTTATAGTTTTTAAAAATATACTCAAGCGAAGTTTTGGTATTTTGCTCCCCTACTCCACCAATTAATATTAAATAATTTTTCGCTTTAAAAATTTTAGGGTTGCTATTTATTTTTTTAGCTTTAAATTTTTCTATAAAATAGATAGCTTCGCTTAAAAGCGCAAAATGTAATAACTTAATTTCCATATATCAAATGCGGTAGCCACAATGAGATTTGAGGAATATAAGTTACAAGCAAAAGTCCGATTAATATTGCACTTGCCCAAGGAAGAGCGTAAATTATTACATCTTTTAAGCTAACCCCGGTAATTCCGCTTGTAACAAACAAATTTAGCCCAATTGGCGGGGTTATCATACCAAGTTCCATATTAATCGTTACTATTATTCCAAAGTGTATCGGATCAATCCCAAGCTCTTTTGCAACCGGCAAAAGCAGAGGAACCATAATCATAATAATTGCGCTTGGTTCCATAAAATCGCCCGCAAAAAATAGCAAAATATTTACAAAAAGCAAAAATAGTATAGGACCAACATGAGCATTTACTAAAAATTCTGTAATCATATGAGGGACATTTTCAAGCGTTAAAAAGTGCGCAAAAAGCATTGCGTTTGCAATAATAAACATAATCATCGCAGAAGTTTTGGCCGCATCTAAAAATACCGAATATAAATCTCTCCACTTAATATCTTTATAAATAAACATCGAAACAAAAAACGCCCAAACTGCAGATACTGCTGCTGCTTCGGTAGGGGTGAATATTCCGCCATAAATCCCACCAATTACAATTACAATTGTCATTAGCGCCCAAGTTGCATCTAAAAACTTTTTAAGACGCTCTTTAAAAGGTGCCGGTTTAGTTTTTTTAAAACCAAGCCTAATAGCTCCAACATATGTAACAATCATCATAAATATTCCAATCATAATACCAGGAATCACCCCCGCCATAAAAAGCTTACCGATACTTACTTCGGCAGTTACTCCATAAACTATTAAAACAATTGAAGGTGGAATTAAAATGCCAAGACTCCCCGCAGTTGCGATTGTTCCTATTGCGTAGCGTTTAGGGTATCCGGCTTGCTCGATCGCACCAAACATAATTGAGCCGATTGCCACAACGGTTGCCGGACTTGAGCCGCTAACAGCGGCAAAAATAATACTTGCAAAAATTGCCGCCATCGGTAAACCGCCCGGTAAATGGCCGACAATTGCTTTTGCAAAATCTATAATTCTTTGAGCCGAACTTCCTTTAGATAACAAATTTCCGGCTAATATAAACATTGGAATTGCCATTAAAGAGTAGCTATCTACCTTTTGCCAAATCATCCCGGCAATTTCAACCGGGCTTGTTGGAGTCATCGTTACAAGCGTTAAAAATGTGCTAGCACCCAAAGCAACAGCAATAGGCGCACCTATTAAAAGTAGCGTAAAAAAAAGTCCAAAAAGCAGTGCTATACTCAAAACATTCCTCCGCTTTTTCTTTTTGCCTCTTTTAGAGTTTTATCTATATCAAATTCTTCCATAAGTTCGTCGGCTTCGGTTTTTATTTTAAATTTATTACTTGGGGTTTTAAAAACGGTATAAATTTTACCGATAATTACAACCGCACTAAATAAAAACGATATAGGAACCGCAACATAAGGAATCCAAAGCGGAATTTCCAAATCTACAGAAACTTCGCCCAAATCTATATATAACATTACATACAAATAGCCGTAATAGGCAATTGCAACGGTATAAATTAAAGCTACTATTAACGAAATTATTTGTAAAAATTTAGCGATTTTTGGCGGCACTTTTGCTATTAAAACATCAACAGCAATATGAGCGTCTTTTTTAAAGCAGTAAACCGCACCAAAAAAGACGCTCCATAAAAACAGATAAATAGTAAGCTCTCCAGCCCATGTAAATGAGCTTTCAAAAACATAGCGCCCAATCACATTTACAAAAGCCAAAGCAACGCCTGCGGCAATTGCAAATGCCGCAATAGCTTTGCTTATAGTTAAAATAAATTTTTCTATAAAACTTAAAGCTCTCATTTGGTATTAAGTGCCGCTTCTATTAAATCTTTTCCGATTTTATCTTTATCGTAAAATTTAGGATAGATTTTGCTCATAACCTCTTTCCAAGCCTTTTTTTGCTCGTCATTTAGGTGATAAATTTTAAGTTTTCCGGTTTTTTTAGCATACTCTTGAATT
This sequence comes from uncultured Nitratifractor sp., assembly GCA_964500335.1. Classification (GTDB taxonomy): domain Bacteria; phylum Campylobacterota; class Campylobacteria; order Campylobacterales; family Sulfurovaceae; genus JAADEQ01. The sequence continues at coordinate 210 of CAZCOI010000149.1, read as the reverse complement.
TTATTAAACTGCTCTTTATCAAGCTCTGCCGCCCATTCTCTCTCTTTTGCGGTTGCTTCTTTCATAGCTTGTTTAACCGCTTCTTGTAAATCTTTTGGCAAGCTATCCCAAAACTTTTTGCTCATTACAACCAAATATCCCAAATATCCGTGGTTGCTAACGGTCATATATTTTTGAACTTCATAAAACTTTTTAGTATAGATATTTGAG
>CAZCOI010000148.1:0-1599 GCA_964500335.1 uncultured Nitratifractor sp. | reverse complement strand
AATTGTTGCATTTGGTATTAAACAAGGTGATGGTTATAAGCCAAATCCTAGTAATTACAAAAGCTCTTTAGTTGTAATGAATGCAATTAACCCTCCTGCAAATTGGAATGGAGATTACAAAAAAGCTACACTTTGTAAAGGTGAGAATAAAGATGATGATAGATTTGTAAGAGAAGATGGAGTTATTAAAGATACTCAAACAAATTTAATTTGGCAAGATATTAATTTAACTGCATATGCAACAAAAGATGAAGGGCAAAATATATGTAGCAATTTATCACTAAATGGTTTAAGTTGGAGATTACCAAATGCAAACGAGTTATCTAAGTTTTATAAAGATGCTTTAAGTGTTGGCGTTACACCAAATTTAGCTCAAATAAATAGCAATTTAATGGTTGCAAAAGATGGTTGGGTTTATACAACAAATGGTGCGCAAAAATATAATGGTAAGCCAGGAGATATAACAGATGCATTTGATAGCGCACAAAAAGGCGAAATTAGATGTGTAAGTGGCAAAGAGCAAAAAGAGAATAACCAAACGGTTGCAAATTTTGAAATAGATAACAATACCGGTGTAATTACTGATAAAGATACCAATTTAATGTGGGTAAATAATAAAGAGTATTTAACAAAGTCAACTCAAATTTATGGAAAGATAACTTGTAATAACTTAGAGCTTGGCGGTTATAAAGATTGGAGATTGCCAAAAATTGATGAGCTTAGTACTTTCCATAAAAAAGTTTATGAGAATAATATAACAATAAAAAGAAATTTTGATAAGTGTGCTCTTGAGATTAGTGATAAGTTTGAGGATAATCAAGAGTATGGAGTTGTGACTCAATCAATAGGAAGTTTAAGCAATAAAAATGTTGGTGATAAGGTTGCGATTGGAAGTAGTGTAGGTATTAGATGTGTAAGAGATACTAATAGTAATAATAATACAGACACAATTCCACCAGAAGTAAATGCAACATATACTGATAATGATTTAAGTAATATATCATATAAAGTTGATGCAAATGATATTACAGTTAGAATAGATTTAAATAAAGAAAAAGGTAGTTTTTTAACTACAAATTTTGTTTTAAAGACTGAACCAAATACAGATATCTATAGATTTGATGATAAAAATTCAAAAGTTGGAGAGTTTGTTGGTAAGAGTGATACAGATGGTAATTTAGTTTTAACTATAGATAATCATGAAGAGTTTGTAGCAATTGATAAAAATAACAATATTTCAAAAATTGTCAATGTTTGGGTAGATGGTGTAAAAAAAATAAGCAGAGCAAGAGCTATAAGATTTTTGAAAGAGGCAACTTTAGGATTTACAGATAGCGATATAAAAAATGTCATAGATAAAGGTTATGAAGGATGGCTTGATAAGAATAATTTTAGTCAAACAAGAAAGGGCTTTAAAGATGCTGCGTATTCTTATACTCAATATCTATATAAAATGATGCATGAGATTTATCCAAAGATATATTCAAATAGTGTAAGTTTTGATGCGGAGCCAAATTTCCCAGAAGATTTTACAAGCGTAAATATTTATAAAACGCTTAAAAAACATGTTTGGTGGGCAAAAATTTTCCAAGGTTTTGC
>CAZCOI010000147.1:0-4797 GCA_964500335.1 uncultured Nitratifractor sp. | reverse complement strand
AAAGAGCAAGAAGAGAAGTTTCAAGAAGAGCTTTTAAAAGCTACAAAACAGAAGGTTAAAGAAGAGAGAGCTAAGTTAGAGGCAAGATTAAAAGAGGAGATTACAAAAGAGCAAAATGAGGCTATGAAGCTTCTTAAAGAGGAGCTTGAGCAAAAATCTAAAGAGATTGCTGAGTTAAATAAGGCAAAAGTTGAGATAGAGAGATTAAAAAGAGAGAAAGAGGAGATGGCTCTAAAGGCAAAAATAGAGGCTGAAAGAGAGCTTACAAAAAGGCTTAATGAAGAGAAAGAGAAGATTAAAAAATCTTTAGATGAAGAGATTGCTTTAAAACTCAAAGCAAAAGATGAGCAGATTGAGCAGATGAAAAGAGATATAGAAGCGGCAAAAAGAAAGGCTGAACAAGGTTCAATGCAAATTCAAGGTGAAGCACTTGAACTAAGTATAGAGAACTGGTTAAAAAGTCAATTTCCTTTTGATACGATAGAAGAGGTTAAAAAAGGGGCTTATGGAGCAGATTGCATACAAACAGTTCATACAAGAGAATTGCAAAATTGCGGTAAGATTTGTTATGAATCAAAAAATACTAAAGCCTGGAGTGATGCTTGGATTACAAAATTAAAACAAGATATGTTAAAAGTAAATGCTGATATAGGGGTTTTAGTAACTTCTGTATATCCTAATGGAATGGATAGGATGGGCTTTGTTGATGGTATTTGGGTTTGCTCATTAGAGGAGTTTAAAGGTTCTGTTACATTACTAAGAGATGGACTTATTAGAGTACATAAAAGTATTAAAAGAGAAGAGAACAGAGGCGATAAGATGGTGCTTTTATATAACTATTTGACAGGTAATGAGTTTCAGATGCAAATAAGAGCAATAGTTGATGGGTTTATGCAGATGCAAGCTGAATTAGACAGAGAAAAAAGAAGTCTTATGGCATCTTGGAAAAGAAGACAAAAATTAATTGATGCTGTTTTGGAAAATACTACTAATATGTATGGTTCACTTCAAGGAATTGCTGGAAGAGGGGCTATTGGACATATTGATGCATTAGAGTTGCCAGAGAGTTTTGAGGAGTAGGTTTTAATGCAAAGCCAAAATTTACCTTTTGTTAGGCATAAATTTAAAAAACAACAGTTTAAAAAACATTTTCATACCTCTTATTCTATAGGTTTAATAATAGATGGCGCTTATAAATTAGATATTGAAAATAAACAAATAGTATCTAAAAGTGGTGAAATTAAAGTAATTAATCCATACGAGCTACATATTGCTGATGGTAATGTAAGTTGGGAGTATATTAATTTTATGCCATCAAGCAACTTTATAAAAAAACTTGCAGATGAAATGTGCGATAATGATAATAGTTGCAATATAAAATTTAGAACAAATATAAAAGATAAAATAGCTACAAATCTTTATTTAAGAGTTTTTAATTCTTTAAAAAAGAATATTGAATATGAAGAGAACTTAATAATTTTTATTTCATATCTTTTAGAAAATTATGCATCAAATGAGTTTAAAGTTAAACAAATTCCTGCAAATATTAAAAACTCTTTAGAGTATATCCATATAAATTTTTTACAAAATTTAACTCTTGATGAGTTAGCTAAGATTAGTAATGTAAGTAAATATCACTTTATTAAAACCTTTAAAAAACAGATAGGTTTAACACCACATCAATATATTCTTGACTTAAAATTAGAATATGCAATAAAATTAATCAAACAAAAGACTCCTCTTAGTCAAATAGCTTATATTTGCGGTTTTAGCGACCAATCACATTTTATTAAAAGCTTTAAAAAGTACTTCGGATTCACCCCTTCAGCTTTAATATAGCACAATTTTTTTCTATACATAATTCTTTTTTAATATTAAACTTTCTTTAAAAAAGGATTTTTTTGAATAAAATTAAATTATATATATTAATGACTTTAGCTATGATTGCATGGGGTGAAACTTGGGTAAGTGCTAAAATTTTAAATATGTTTTTAGAGTCTAAAGAGCTTGTATTTTGGAGATTTTTATTTACAGCTTCAGGATTAATTTTAGTTTTATTTTATTTTAAGTTATCTTTAAAAATCTCTTTAAAAAATCTATTTTTAGCAACTATTTGCGCTCTTATTTTAACTTTTTACAATATCTCTTTTTTTCTTGGTACAAAATATGGTTTAGCCTCTTTAGGAGGAGTTTTAGTTACTACTTTAACTCCAATTAATACATTTTTATTGATAAACTTATTAAAAAGGAAAAAATTTACATTTAATGAAATTTCTGCACTAATAGTAGGCGTTGTTGGTGCATTAATAATATTAAAAATATGGAAATTTAACCTAAACTCAATGCTTTTAGATGGAAATTTATATTATCTATATGCGAGTTTGTTATGGCCGTTTTTAACAATTATTAGCTCTAAACAAAAAAATATTAATCCTTTAGTTTTTACATTTTATATATTTTTCCTAACAGCTTTTTTTAATTTGATATATTTAAAGTTTCATATAACAAATATATTTAATTTTAATTCCAAATTTTGGATAAATTTACTTTTATTATCACTATATGGAACAACATTTGCAACTACGGTTTACTTTATAGGTGTAAAGAAACTTGGCTCAAAGATAGCTAGTTCATTTTTTTTCTTAGTGCCGGTAAGCTCTATTATATTTGCTGTTATTTTTTTAAATGAAAAAATTCAAATAACCCTAATTTTAGGAGGTATTCTTACCATATTTGCTGTATATAAATTAAATAAACAAAAAGCATAACAATTTTTTTCTATACAACATTTTTGTAAATTATTAGAATATGAAAAAACAAGGAGAGATAAATGTCAAATGCGACAATTAAATATTACTATATTGAACCATATTTAAAAGAGTTAAATGCAAAGGTTATTGATATAATAGATAATAAAATAGTTTTAGATAAAACTATTGCATATGCTGAGGGTGGCGGACAAGAGAGTGATAGAGGAGTATTTGTTATTGGTGATAGAGAGATTGAATTTTATGATGTTCAAAAAGGAGTTGGTAAGAGCTTATATTTAGAAAATTTCCCGGTAATTTCGGTTGAGATACCAATTTACCATTATATAAATAGCAAAGATTTAAAATATTTTAAGAAAAATCAAGAAGTTAAAATTAAAATAGATACCTTAAGAAGAGCAAAATTATCAATATCTCATAGTGCAATTCATTTTGTTTTAATGGTTATTGAAAAAAGATTACCCGGATATGAAAATAGAATTTATGGTGCAAAAATAAAAGAAGATGGTGCAAGGTTAGATTTTAAAACCACTTTAAAATTTGATGCTAATTTTATAAAAAGTTTAGAAGATGAAGTAAATTTAATTATTTCTAAAAACTTGCCAATTAAAACATATACCCATAAAAAACATCAAGAAGCTTGGTATTGGGAGTGTAATGGCTATATATGTCCGTGTGGAGGCACTCATATTGATAATTCTAAATATATAAAAAAAGTTTTTTTAAAGCGAAAAAATTTGGGTAAAAACGGACAAAGAGTTAGCTTAACATATGAAGCAGATGATTTTTTTCAAGAAAGATTTTATAGTGAATAAAATTAGTTTATAAAATTAATTAAATTTTAATGCACTATGAATTTATAATTTTTTGAATAGATTTTGGTTTAGAGAAGTAAAAACCTTGATAATAATCAACTCCTAAACTTTTACAAATATTAAAAATCTGTTCATTTTCTACATATTCAGCCACTATCTGAATATTCACTTCTTTTGCAAATAAAACTATCGATTTCACAATTTTCTGTTTATTAGAATCTATATTAATATCCCTAATTAAACTACCATCTATTTTTAGAATCTCAGGAGCTAATTCTATAACTCTGCTAAAATTACTATACCCACTTCCAAAATCATCAATTGCAATTTTTACACCATAACTTCTAAGTTTATCAATAAAAGACTTTACCATATTAAAATCTTTGACCCTTTCACTTTCTAGTATTTCTAATGTAAAAGCAACATTAGTTTTTAAATTTTTAATTTTATTTAATAAAAACGTTCTCATCTCTTCATTTTCAATATCTAACAAACTAATATTAAAACTAACAGAAATATTTTTATTTATTTTTAAAAATAATGATTTAGAAATAGAAATATATTGTAAATTTTTCTTAGCTATTTTCAAAAAGCTTGAAGGCAAAATATATCGATTTTTATAATTCAATCGCATTAATACTTCATATTTTATAACTCTTCCATACTCATCTACAATTGGCTGATAAAAAGGTTCAAATTTATCTTCCTCCAATGCTTTTCTAATAATTTTGCTCCAATTCATAGCCTGTTTAATAGCTTCATTTTTTCTTGTAATATCTTTTTTTGTAGCTTTATAAATCTTCTCATTACGTCTTTTTACTTCCTTTAAAGCAAAAGTAGCACTTTGAAATAAATTATCCATATTCATAGCCATACCAATTTTTAAATCTAAACCTTCTATTGCTATCTCTAACTCTTTTAGAAATATACGATTGTCAATTAGCTTTATATATAAATTTTTAGTATATTTTTTAATATCGCTAACTTGTGTTAAAGCTATAGCAAATTCATCACTCCCTACTCTATAAATATCATTTTCTCTTTCTATTTTTCTTAAAAGCTTTGAAAAATTCGGTAATCCTCCCATTTTCCAATCCCTCCAAAAGTAGAGGTTAAGCTACAAGAGCCAACTTCATTTTGGGAGTAATCCCACCAATTGCTGTATTTGGGCGTTCGTTATTATACACCCAAAGCCATTCGGTTGCGTATTCTCT
>CAZCOI010000146.1:0-2378 GCA_964500335.1 uncultured Nitratifractor sp. | reverse complement strand
CGATACTTGCAAGTGAAGATATAGGCAATGCAAATCCTAATGCACTAAATTTAGCAAGCAGTGCGCTAAATATAGTAAAATTTGTAGGGTATCCAGAAGCTAGAATAATTTTAGCGCAATTAACAATTTATTTGGCATCTTCGCCAAAAAGCAATAGTGCATATAGCGCGATAAATGCGGCTCAAAAGGCTATTAAAGAGGGGGAGATTTTAGAGATTCCAAAACATTTAATTAATCATAGCAAAGATTATTTATATCCGCACGATTTTGGAGGTTTTATAAAGCAAGAGTATTTAACAAAGAAGCTAAAATTTTATAAAAGTAGCGGTATAGGGTTTGAAAAAACGCTTGATGAGTGGTTAAGTAAAATTAAAACATCTAATAAAAATAATTAAAAGAGTAAATATTATCTTTTTATTTTTTTAATCTATATAACTTCTTTGTACTCTTCTAAAATACCTTAAAATGCATAATAATAAGCATTTATCCTTATTTGAGTAATTAGTAAATTTAATTGAATAATTAATGATAAATAATACTGAAGAGATAGTTAAATAAATATTATTTATATATATAGTAATATGTAACTAATAGTATCATATAATAAAATATTATATGATAACTATGGTTTTAGATTATAATATTGCATAAATATATGCTAAGATTGAAATGTAAATCTTAGCAAGGAGGTTATTTATATTTATGCAAGATAAAAATAATAACAATAGTGTTGCAAGCAGAAGGGGCTTTTTAAAAAATATAGCCGCCTCTGTTGTTGCGGCTGGCGCCTTAGCTCCTGTATCTAGTAGAGCTGGTGATGATACAGCAATTATAAAAGAGCAGGAGTGGGGCACAAAGCTTGGTTTGCCTGTGGATAAAAACCTATATGGAGTGCCTTCACCATATGAACATAATGTTTTAAGAAGGACTCATAAATTACTAAGTTCTGGCGATATGTATGCATCTGTTGCGATGTGTCCGGTGCAAGATTTAGAAGGAATAATTACACCAAACGGACTATTTTTTAACAGATGTCATGGTGGTGTTGCTATTATTGATCCAAATAAATATAGGCTTATGATTCATGGGCTTGTAGAGAGACCTTTAGTTTTAACTTTAGATGAGATAAAAAAGTATCCAAGCGAGAGTGTAATTCATTTTATTGAGTGTCCTGCAAACGGCTCGACCGAGTGGAGAGCTCCGCAATTTAACACTTTACAGTTTATTAAAGGAATGATGAGTCAAGCGGAGTGGACGGGTGTAAGATTGAAGCATATTCTAAAAGATTTAGGAATAAAACCAGAGGCTAAATGGGTATTGGCTGAGGGTAGTGATGATTCTCATATGGGAAGAACTATTCCACTTGAAAAGATTATGGATGATGCTATGGTAGTTTGGGCTCAAAATGGTGAAGCTCTAAGACCGGAACAAGGTTATCCTATAAGATTATTGGTTCCTGGATGGGAAGGAAACTTAAACGTTAAATGGTTAAATCGTCTTGAAATCGGCGATAAGCCTTGGCACGCAAAAGAAGAGACTTCTAAATATACTATGTTAATGCCAAGTGGAAAAGCAATTAGATTTTTTTGGCCTATGGAGGTAAACTCAGTAATTACAAGACCATGCCCTGATAAGCCTTGGACACACCTTAAAAAAGGTGATATCGTAGAGATAGAGGGTCTTGCTTGGAGCGGGCATGGAATCATAAAAGGCGTTGATATTAGTTTTGATGGCGGAAAAAATTGGGTTGAAGCGAGTTTAAAAGGGCTTGTGCTTCCTAAAGCTTGGACGAGATTTAGTTACATCTATAAATGGGATGGAAAACCTATTTTGCTTAGCTCAAGAGCTTATGATGAAGTTGGTAATGTTCAGCCAACAATCGATCAAGAGGTTAAAAAGATGGGTGTTGAGAATATTTACCACAGAAACGCAATTGTTACTTGGGAAGTTAAAGCAAACGGGGAGGTGAATAATGTTCAAATTAGATCTTAAAAAAGTATCTGTTGTTGCTATTGCCTCTTTGTTTGCGATAAACTCTTTAAATGCGGGTGGTAACGAAATTAAATTAAAAACACCTTCTTTAAAAGAGCGCTCAATTGATGGTGCAATTAAGTATAAAATAAAAAATGGTACATATGCAGGTGTTTATAAAGTAAATGAAAATGCTTATAAAGAGCATTATAAATTTGGCAGAATGCCTACTAAAAATGAGATAAAAGCTTGGGATATCGATGTAAGATATGATTGGCAAGGATTACCGGATGGCAAAGGAACCGTAGAACAGGGTGACGAGCTTTTTGAGAAGCATTGTGCGATGTGCCACGGAGATATGGGAACAGGAGGAAATGGTTATCCTACATTAGTTGGTGGACAAGGGA
>CAZCOI010000145.1:0-2275 GCA_964500335.1 uncultured Nitratifractor sp. | reverse complement strand
CATTATCATCTGTTTTATAGTTTGAATCGCTAAATAAATCTACTCTATCTCTAATAGCTAAAGCTTTTCTAGCACTATTATACTCATTATATGCACTATTTAGTGGAACAAATGTATTAAATGGATCATTTCCACCATCAAGCTGTAAGACAACAAGTGCTTTATAATCGTCAAAAGTAGCCGCACTTGCTTTGCTACTAAATGTCAAAATATACGGAAGTGCGGCTAGGCTAAGTCCATTTTTTAAAAAATCTCTTCTTTTCATAATCAAATCCTTATCTAATTGTTGTAAAATATGGTGATGTTACTAAAGTTGTAATTGTATTTTTAATAATTTTATATGCAGTCCATGTACCGCTACCACCACTACTATTATCAGCAATACTTTGGGCTAAATTCCCTTTATAATCACTTGGCAAAGTTAACCCTAATTTTTCATCTAAATGGTCAATTAAAGCTTTAACAGCTGTTAATTTTTTATCATCATCTTGTAAGGCATCAAAATTATCTTTTATCTCTCCACCATTAATAGCTTTATCCATTACATTATACTCCTCGGTAAAATCCAAATAAAAAAACATATTACCGTTATTTTTCTTTTTACCTTTAATTTCTGCTTGCATCCACGCATCCATATCTGCATAGTTATCATCATTAAATAAAGTTAATTTAGCATAAACATCTGATTCAATCTTATTATAAATTGTATTGCTAAATAAAATCATATTATTTGGTGTATATAACTGAAGTTGCGGTGCAACTAAATTATTATTTCTAAAATCGCTACTACTTGGCATAAATGTTGGTTGATAAAAGTTAAAAACATCTGGTGCATCAAAAGGCGATTGATTAAATGCACTTTTTGTATCTATCCAAACTCTACCGTATTTTTTATAATACATCTCATTGTCATTAAAGCTCCAATAGTTATACCCTTTTACATCGAACATTTTTAAATATTGAGCAAATACTGTAACTAAATCATTTGTCTTTCCAAAATTACTATTAGCGTTATGATCTTCGCTTAAGTTTTCTGGGTCTAATAAAATTGCCTGAACAACTGCTTTTAAATCTCCTTTTACACCCTCGCCATTATCGTTAAATACAGTTGCGACTCTTGCCACATACTCAGGTGATGGGTTAGAAGTTGTAAATTCTTGAATAAGTTTTTTAGAAATAAATGGTGCCATATTTTGATTTGAATATAAAATATCAAGCAGTGCTTCAATATCTTTACTTCCATCTAAGTCTTTTGAAATAGTTTGCCCTAAAACCTCTTTTGCGCTAAAATCATGATATTCTTCATGGAAAACTATAGGTTTAGTATATGTATAGTTGTTTTTCTTTAATTTTCCATACTTCCCATCATTTCCTTCATCTACAAACCACCATCCGGTAAATACTTTAGCAGCTTCAACCACATCTTGTTGGGTATAAGTTGGTATAAATTTACCATTACTGTTAAGTTTTGGAGTGCCATCTAAATTTAACTCATTTATTCCTATTGTAAATAGTTGCATTAATTCTCTTGCATAGTTTTCATCTGGACTTGTACCTTTAGTTTCATTAAACTCTGCACTTCCAGCATATGTTAAATAATAAGCCATTGCAGGAGAGTATGTAATATCTCTTAATAAATCTTTATAGTTTCCAAATGCATTTTTATAAAGTAAATCATAATAATATGCTAATGCTTCTCCTCTCCATTTTAGTAAATTTCCAGCTGGTGAATCGGCACTTATTACAATTATATTAGATAATGCATAAGCTGTTTTTAATCTAAGAGGTGCAAAACCTTGGAAAATTTTTGCCCACCAAACATGCTTTTTAAGTGTTTTATAAATATTTACATTTGTATAATCTTCTGGGAAATTTGGCTCTTTATCAAAACTTACACTATCAGGAAATTTATCAGGATAAATCTCATGCATCATTTTATATAGATATTTAGTATAAGAAAAAATCGCATCTTTATACCCTTGTCTTGTTTGTCTAAAATTGTATTTATCAAGCCACTTTTTATAACCATTTTTTATTAAATCATCAACATCACCACTATCAAAACCTAAAGTTGCTTGTTTTAAAAATCTTATAGCTCTTACTCTGCTAATATCTTTAACACTTTCAACCCAAATTTCAAGAATTTTAGAAATATTATTATTTTCATCAACCGCTACAAACTTTTCATGGTCACTAATATTTAAAGTTAAATTTCCATGTGCGTCGCTTTTGCCAATAGGCGCACCTATTTTTGAACCGTTAAGCTCATAAATAT
>CAZCOI010000144.1:0-2491 GCA_964500335.1 uncultured Nitratifractor sp. | reverse complement strand
ACTCAATATAATCTTCTCGTTTTTTTACTTTATCTCCTATTTTTAATCGCAACTCTTTTCTCCATTCAATTAATCGTATAATATTTGATAACTCTTAGTTAATATTATACCTTAAAATTGTTTTATGCGTAACATCAGTTGTTAACTTACTTGTAGACGTGCTTCTTCTTTAAGCCTTTCAGCTATCCATACTTTTATAATGGATTGTCTTGTAACACCTATCTTTTTTGCTTCTTTATCTAATGCTTCAATAATCCACTGAGGGAAATCAACATTTACTTTTTTAGTATTTGTATTTAGAGTGTTTGGTCTTGTTGCTTGTGAAAAGTCAAGATAATCACTTATATCTTCGCCATTATCAAATTTCTCATCAAACTCTTTAGCTGTTATTGTTTTCATAATTTTTCTCCTCGTTTTTTCTACATTTTCTGACACTTATTATTCTAGTAGTATCTTCTCTTATAGTAAATATTGCAACAAAGCATTTCGTAAATATTTTTGAGATGAGAGCATATCGAATTTCATTATCAACAATATTTGCAGGAATCACAAGTGCTTCTTCATCCTGCCAAAGTTTTTGGGCTTCTATAAAGTCTATACCATGCTTTTCTTTGTTGATTTGACTTTTCTCATCATACTTAAATTATACTATATTTGTCAAGGAGTGATTTTGTTTTTGTAGAAGAACTATTTATTCATGGAGCATTATAGTGTAAGTTGCTATAAACAAAGTTTTGAAAAAATGGTGTATTGGTTATTCGTATATTTGTGTATTGTTTTTTGGTTTGAGGATTTAGGCTTTAAAAGCTTGCGAGGCTAAAGCCTCACTTCTAGCGATTTGAAGCTTTATCTGTAATCTAAATGCCTTAAGCTTATAGCTTTTGAATATCTAAACTATCTACAAATTCATCTAAATATTGCCAATTTTTAAAGTAGGCGTTGTAGAAGGGTTTTGTGGTGGTGTGGAAGCTCTGTTTTTCTTTGTATAGATTTATGCACCAGTTGTGTTTAATGTTGGCATTTTGCAAAATATTTAGGCTAAGCATAGTTTCGTTTATGCAGCCTAGATGGCTAGGTGTTACTAAAAGTGCAGGTGTATTTAGCTTTTTTATAAGATCTATCATAAAAAAATCTTTATTAATTGGCACCATTAAACCACCAGCGCCTTCTATTAGCAAAAAGTCACAAAGGCTCTCTAGCTGGCTAATTTTGGCTTCTATTTTGGCAATATTTATCTCTTTTTTTGTTGCGCAAAAGGGTGCAGCAGGCAAAGTAAAGCTATAAGCGCAGATATCTTGGGGCTTGAAATTTTGAAAATTATTATTGTATTGTTTAACAACTGTTAATAGTTCTTTAGCATCTTGTGGTATATTACTAACACCAGTTTCGATTGGTTTTATTGCACCTATTTTTACCCCTAAGCTACCAAGTTTTTTGAGTATTTTGATAGATGCATAAGTTTTACCAATGTTGGTATTTGTTGCAGTTATAAAGAGTTTTTTTGCCATAATATCAACTTTTTTAGTATAATTATAATATAGATACCATTTGTAGGAGTTAAAGAGTGCCAAAAATTAAAGAGGCAAGCAAGGTAGAAATTGATATTGCAGACCCAATTATGTATAGAGTTATTATACACAACGACGACTATACGCCTATGGATTTTGTAATAGAGATTTTAATAAAGATTTTTCATAAAAGAAGTGATGAGGCTCATGATATTACATGGCAAATTCACGAGAAGGGCAAGGGTGTTTGTGGTTTGTATGTTAAAGAGATAGCAGCAACCAAGGCTGAACAGGTGGTGCAAAATGCAAAGGCAAACGGCTTTCCACTACTTGCTACAATAGAGCCAGAAGGATAGATTATGGTTAGTATAAATTTGAATAAAGTATTTAATATCGGTATAGATATGGCTAAAAATAAGCAGCATGAGTATTTGACACTAGAGCATATTTTGTATGCAATTGCAAAATCTGAAGATGGGTATAAAATACTTAGTCAGTTGGATGTAAATATAGAGAATCTTTTGGAGCTTTTGGAGAATTATGTAGATACATATGTGCCAAAATTAAGTGAACCAAAAGAGCCAATGGAGACTTTGAGCCTATCTAATGCAATTAGTGAGATGATGATGCATGTAACAAACTCTAGCCAAAAAGAGGCAACAGTTGGCGATATGTTAGCAGCAATTATGCTTCAAGATGATAGCTTTGCAGTTAAGGTTTTGGAGCAAGAGGGTATTGAGAGGCTAGATGTTTTAGAGGTAATCTCTCATGGCGATAACAAAGCCGAAGAGATAAACCTAGATGAGGTAGATTTTGAAGAGACGCCAAGCAATACTACAAACCTTGAAAACTTTACAGTAGAGCTAACTGCACTTGCAAAGAGTGGCAAGATAGATGAGGTAATTGCAAGAGAGGGCGAGATAGATAGAGTTATGCAGATACTTTGCCGCAGAAAGAAGAATAACCCAATATTAGTAGGCGAG
>CAZCOI010000143.1:0-1793 GCA_964500335.1 uncultured Nitratifractor sp. | reverse complement strand
TTCTCTCTCATCATTACCACCCATTGGGCCACCTGCAGTTCTGCTTTTTCCAATTGCATCAATCTCATCTATAAAAATAATACTTGGCGCCTCTTTTTTAGCTTGCTCAAACAAGTCTCTAACCCTACTTGCACCAACTCCGACAAACATCTCTATAAAGCTACTTCCACTTACTGAGAAAAATGGCACGCTTGCTTCTCCTGCAACTGCTTTAGCAAGTAGTGTTTTACCAGTTCCTGGAGGTCCAACTAGTAATACACCTTTTGGAATTTTCGCACCAAGCTCAATATAGCGCTCTGGATATTTTAAAAAATCTACAATCTCTTTAACCTCCTCTTTTGCCTCATCAACTCCAGCAACATCATCAAACTTTACATTTGGCTTTTCAGAGTTAATTAGCTTGCCAGCTTTGCCAACACCCAATATACCTCCACCCATGCCTTTGCTCATCTTTTTTGCCAAGAATATCCAAATACCAAAAAATAGTAGTATTGGCAATATCGAGCTTATAAGTTCTGCTACAATGCCACCTCCAACAACTCCACTATACTTTACTTTATGCTCATCTAAAAGCTTTATAAATGTTGGATCTACAGCAGGCACTTGCTCTGCAATATATCTAGTAGAGCCTCCAACAGCTTCAATAACAGTTGGTGTAATCTTTAGCTCTTTAATCTTGTCCTCTTTTACCAAATCTTTAATATCAGAGTAGCTTACTCTTTTTGTCTGCACAATTTTTGTGCCCTTTGGCGCAAAAGAGCCTCCACCTACTTCTGGGTTACCTATAATTACTTTAAAAATTACAATTACTATAATAGAAAATATTGCAAATGCAATTAATGGGTTATCTTTGAAAAAATTATTATTATCATTTTCTGGCTTTTTATTATCCATTTTTATCCTTTATAAATTAGTGTTATCCACTCATCTTTTGTTACTCTTTCAACTAATTCTAAATCATCAAATGAGTTTGTAACAATACCCTCTTTTTTATCTAAAATTCCTGAAAGAATTAGTATGCTACCATTTTTTAATTTAGATTTAAGCTCACTAGATATTGCTTTTAAAACATCGGCAATTATATTTGCAACTACAACATCATATTTTTGCTCGCTCTTATTTGCAGAGCCTACCCAGATATTGTTAAATTTTTGCATATTTAGTTCAAAATTCTCTTGTGCACTCTTTACTGCAAGTTCATCTGTATCGCACAAATCTACAACTGCACCCTTATATGTAGCAGCAAGAGCCAAAATACCACTACCGCACCCAACATCTAGCAGAGTGTTGCCATCTTTTACATATTTTGAAATTGCTTGCAAACAGCTATAAGTTGTAGCGTGATGCCCTGAGCCAAATGCAAGTGCAGGGTTTATTAAAATATTAGTTTTACCACTTTTTGGCTCATGCCAAGATGGATGAATATAAAATTCGCCCGCTTCTATTGGAGCAACTGAATCTTGATACTTTTTAATCCAGTCGATATTCTCTTTCTCCTCTTTTGTAAAGCTAAGCTCAATTGTCTCTTTTAGAGCATTTAACTTTTGCTCAAGCTCTCTTGTATCATTATTTGTGCGCAAAATTACACTATCTTTACCAATCTCTACAGCCTCGCCTGTTACACTACTAACAAAATCTGCCAAAAGCTCTACTAGCTCCTCTTTGCTCTTAATAGTTAGCTCTATAAATTTATCTTTCATTTGCTACCTTAAATGCCTCTTTAAGATCTAGTGTGCCTTCATAAAAAGCCTTACCTACGATAGTGCCATCAATCCCAGCTTCTATTAACGCAT
>CAZCOI010000142.1:0-1550 GCA_964500335.1 uncultured Nitratifractor sp. | reverse complement strand
AGTAAGCAAACTAAATAAGTGCAAAATTACTATGACTCTAACTTCGCCAACATGCTCTATGAGCGATGTTATAGTAGATTTGGTAAAATCAATCCCAAGTAGAATGGATGGTGACTTGCTAGATATTGATGTAGAGATAGTTTTTGACCCACCATGGAATCAAGATAAAATGAGCGACGAAGCAAAACTAACTATGGGACTTTTATAAAAGCTTTAAGTTAAAAGCCGTAAGCTTAAAGCACAAAGCCAAAAGCTGCAAGCAAAAGATAGAAATTTACCCCGTCATTCCCAACTTGATTGGGAATCTATAACTTTTTATTAAAAATTTATACTAATAACTTAACATATCTTGTAGTGATGCGGGTGCTATAAAAGCTATAGTTTTTCCATCTTTAAAGTTTGCTAAAAGTTTATATTGGGCTAATTGCATAAGATATTTTCTTGCAGTTGTTGGCGAAATATTATATTTAGAAGCAATCTCTAATGCCGTAAAAATTTTACCCGGATTTTTTATTGCTTTTTTAATAATATCTTTTTGAATAAAATTTAACTTTTTACTCCATTTAGTGCCGTTAAGTAACCGCTCTATCTCTTCAAACTCTTTGCTTTTTCTTTGCAAATACTCTATTAAATCATTGATAGCTTTTAAAATAATTTCTATTTGATAACTTATAAAATAGGTTAAATCATTATCGTCTATTTCGCTATACAGATAAGATAGGCTATATTTTTTTGGTGACGCTTTTAAAAGTTTGCTAATAGATAAATATTTAAAATAATCAAACCCACTCTTTAACATAAACCAATAAAAAAGCGCTCTTGCGGTTCTACCGTTTCCATCGGCAAACGGATGCTCATAACCAATCATAAAATGCAAAATAATAGCTTTAATAACAGGGTGTATAAACAAAGTTCCATCTTCTGCACTATGGTTGGTATTTGCAAAATCACACAATTTTTGCAATCTTTGGGACAACTCTTTAAAATTTGGGGGCTGATGCAAAATATTACCGTCGTTATCTGCAATAACAATTTTATTACTCTTTCTAAATTCGCCCGCAATATTACCGTTGCTAAACAAATTATCCGTTGCAATTTTATGTAAATGCAAAATTAAATCTATAGTTAAATCTTCATCTTTATATTTTGTTATCTCTTTCATTAAATAGTAGTTATTTAAAATCATCTGTTCATCTTCGTTTCTTGGCTTTTTGTTAGATGATAGCATCTCTTTTGCAATCTTTCTTGTAGTCGATGCACCCTCTAACTGCGAACTACTAATTGCTTCTTCCATAATTAAAGAAGAAATTAAATACTTTTCTTTAATACTATTATGTGGCACAATACCCAAGTTTGCCAAATTTGTAATTTTAAAAAGTTTAGCATCTAAAGTATCCGGAACACAAAAGTTAAAAGGTTCGTTATTTTTATTTAAAAGTAAAGTTTTTTTTATTTTACTTAATCGTGCAAACTTTACAGCAAACCACGCCTTTTTAACATCGTCGCCATTTTTTACCCGGTATTTAAAATCGCTCCAATATAAATATCGC
>CAZCOI010000141.1:0-5948 GCA_964500335.1 uncultured Nitratifractor sp. | reverse complement strand
AGATTGATAGAGTTTAATGATACTAGAAAAGAGATAGAAGCTACTATCACAAAAGAAGCTATAGACAAAGCCAATCTTGATGATGATGTATTGGTGATTGGTGGCAAAGAGTGGCACGAAGGAGTAGTAGGTATAGTAGCTGCTAGAGTCGGAAGACATTTTGATAAGCCTTGTATCGTGTTGAGTGAGAATGAAGAAGGCACTCTCAAAGGTAGTGGTAGAAGCTTTTGTGAGTGTGATTTGTTTGAGATAGTTGATGAGTGTAGAGATTATTTAGACAAATTTGGAGGTCATAGTGCAGCTATTGGTTTGTCACTACATAGAGACAATCTTGATAGCTTTGTATCTAAAATCCAAGATATATACAAAACCAAAGATTATCAAAAAAGTGAGTTTGATAGTGAGATAGTTGGAGAGATAGAGTTTAGTGATATATCATTTGAGTTACTTCATCTTATAAAACAGTATGAGCCTTTTGGACAAGGCAACCCAGCTGTGAAGTTTTACTCTACTGATGTAGAGATTTTGCTAGTTGAGAGCATTGGCAAAGATAAAAACCACTTGAGATTTTTGCTCAAACAAAATGGTATTACATTTGTAGCACTCAAATTCAAATCCAATGAAAAATTTGAAATCAATGATAAGATAAACATATCTTATACCATCAATGAAAATCACTTTAGAGGTGAAACAACTCTACAACTTTTACTTGATAAAATCACTATAATTTATCAGTAATATAAATCAAAATTATAGTTAAAATTAAATTAAGCTTCATTATATACATTTGACTAAAAAATCACTATTTCTTATTGATATCTTATACAAACATAAGTATTTGTGCTATAAAATATAGTACACTCTTATAAATTGGACTATATTAGTCCTATTTTATTTGAAAATTACAGTAAGGAGGAGTGCCGATGCAAGTTGAAGTATCAAGAAGAAAATTTCTTCAAGGTAGTGTATCGCTAAGCATTATAGGTGGTTCTAGTTTAGGTGTGACTAACTTAGTAGCTAGTCATGGTGAACATGAATCTAAAGGTGAAGCATCTGTTACAACCAAAACAGGAACAGGTGAAGCTCAAGAGGTAGCAACACTTTGTGAAATGTGTGTTAACAAATGTGCCGCAGTAGCTCGTGTAGAGGATGGAGTAGTAACAAAACTAAATCCAAATCCACTATTCCCTAAATCTAGAAATATGTTGTGTGCTAGAGGAAACGCAGGTATCCAAGCACTATATGACCCAGATAGATTGAAGTATCCTATGATTAGAGTAGGAGAAAAAGGTGAAGGTAAATTCAAAAGAGTTAGCTGGGAAGAGGCTTATGAAGCTATCTTGAATGGAACAGACAAATTCCCTGGTATGGCTAAGATTTTGGATGAAGAGAAAGATAACCGCTCTACTTTCCTTTTCTGTGCTGGTGAAGGTATGGCTGAGCATACATTCAAGACTTTCTATGGTGCATTTGGTAGTGCCAACTGGCTAAACCATGCTACGCTATGTCTTAAAACTGTAATCTCTGGTTATGGTGTGACTATAGGTGGATATGCAGCAGCAGATTTGGATAATGCAGAATACATCATCATGGCAGGAGCAAACAGAGCTGAGGCTATCGTTACTCCAGATACTATGGATGGATTCAAAAGAACAAAAGGAAGAGGTGCTAAGCTAGTATGTGTTGACCCTAGATTTACTTACACAGCAGCAAAATCAGACAAATGGTTAGCAATCAAACCAGGTACTGACCTTGCATTTGTATTGGCACTTACTTATGTAGTACTTACTGAAGAGCTTTATAACAAAAAATATGTAGCTGAAAACTTCAATGGTTTTGCAGAGTATAAAGATATGGTTCTTTCTAACAAATATACTCCTGAGTGGGCTGAGAAAATCACAGGTATCAGTGCAAAAGAGATTTATGAAGTAGCTAGAGAGTTTATGGCTCATGCTCCAAAAGCAGTTTACTATCCAGGAAGAAGATCTACATTTAGTAACAATGACTTCCAGCTTCGTCGTGCTATGGCAATCTTCCAAGCATTAGGTGGAGGTATCGATACTAAAGGTGGACTTGTATTTGGTCACAAACTAAAACTAGGAAGTCATGAAGCACTGGAGCCTATGTATGCACAAGCAGAGTCTAGCTTAGGTAGCTCTTGGATAAATTGGAGAAATGATTTTATAGAAGGTAAACACTCATACAAATCAAGAGGTATGTTTATCTATAAGCATAACCCTATGCTAAACCTACCAAATATTCCAAAAACTCGTAAAATGTTTGAAAAACTTGATCTTGTTGTAGCAATAGATATCATGCCAGGCGATACTGTAATGATGAGTGATGTTATATTACCAGAGTGTACATACCTAGAGCGTGAAGATCCTGTTAAAACTTATGGTGGCACAACTCCATCTATCGCTCTTAGACAAAAAGTAATTGATCCTATGTATGAGACTAAACCAGTTTACGAGATTATGAAAGGTTTAGCAGAAAAGATTAGCAAGCCTATGTGGGAAATTGCTAAAAAGTATGATAAAGATATACAAAAAGCAATTGAGGGTATGACACCAGAAGAGGAAGCTAAATTTTATAAGAAAAATGGACACGATTTAACAGATTGGCTACATCTACCAAGCCAAGAGCATGTAAATGAACATCAAGTTGTTAGCAAATGGGGAGAAGAGGCTTGGAAGACACTTAGAGAAAAAGGTGTTTTTTATCCTAAAATGGATAAATATTTCAAAAAGATGGGTGCAAATGATTACCAATATTATCCTGAAGATAAAAAGTTCTACTCTACTAAAAAGGGTAAATTCCCAACTCCTAGTGGTAAAATAGAGTTTGTTTTACCAAATATGGCTACTAAAGGTTTAGATGCAATGCCTACTTGGAGAGATGAGCTATATGTTAAAACACCTAAAGGTAAATTTAAATTTATCACGGGTCGTCATGCACAATTTACTCAAAACAATACCCAAAACAATGCAATGCTTCTTGATATTATTCCAGAAAACTATCTATGGATAAACTCTCGTGTTGCTAAAGAAAAAGGTATTAAGCTTGGTGATTTAGTAGAAGTTAGCTCTAAAATTGGAAAAGTTCAAATCAAAGCTTATCCAACAGAAAAAATTGCTCCTGATAATCTATTTTTTGTTCATGGATTTGGTGCAAGCAGTAGCAAACTAACTTTAGCACACGATAATGGAGCTGCAGATAATATGATTATCGAAGATATTATAGAACCATACTTTGGAGCAGCAGCAATGCACGCTACAATAGTAGATGTTAGAAAGGTGTAATCATGGCAAGATATGGAATGGCATTAGATTATAAAAACTGTATTAACTGTAAAGCATGTGAAGTTGCATGTAAAGAGGAAAATGGCGTACTTTTAGGTGCAGACAAACATAGAATTTGGGTAGGACAAAATGAGATAGGTGGCCAGTGGCCTAATCTTGATTTATCTGATTCATCTTTTATGCCTAGTCAGTGTCAACACTGTGAAGATGCACCATGCCAAGAGGTTTGCCCAACAAATGCAACATATTTTGCAGATGGTGGCATTGTTATGGTAGATAGCAACAAATGTATTTTGTGTAGCTACTGTATGAATGCATGTCCTTACGATGCAAGATATGTTGATGATAGAACAATGACAGTTGATAAGTGTACTTTCTGTAGCGATACAAGATTGGCTCGTGGCGAAACAACAACAGCTTGCCAAAACACTTGTCCTACAAAAGTAAGAACATTCGGTGACTTAGATGATCCAAATAGTGAAATTAGTATTCTTCTAAAAACTAGAGAACATTTTTCACTTAAAGAGCATCTAGGAACTAAACCAAAACTATTCTATCTACTATAAGGAGCACAAGATGGCATTAAAAGATATAATACCTTTAAGAGATAAGATCTCTTTAAAACCAGATTTTAGTGGAATCAATTCGCTCTTTATAGTTGCTGCTCTAGCACTTATTGGAGTATATCTATATGGAGTATTTGGTTTCTTACAACACGGGCACCATGCTTTTAATACAACTAGAGTTCACCCATGGGGATTTTTAGTATCTGCTTATGAGTTTTTTGTAGCACTATCTATGGGAACAATAGCAATAGCATCAAGTGCTATATTTTTCGATATAAAAGCACTTAAGCCTGTTGCAAAAAGAGCACTTGTATTTGGGCTTTTGGCTCTTATTTCAGGATTTGCTGTATTTTTATTAGAGATTGGACACCCAATTACAATGGTAATCTATACAGCTCTTAGCGGTCATCCAACATCGGCACTATTTTGGCTAGGAGTATTCTATCCGCTAACTATGCTATTTACAGCAGTTACATTTATTGCTTACTCTATGGGCAAAAAAGCAAAATTATGCTCTATGCTAGCACTTATTTTTGCAAACTCTTCAATACTAACTGCAGGTTCAATATTTGGATTATTAAACAACAATCCATTCTCTACTGGAGTTTTTTATCCAATAGAGTTTTTACTAAGCGGGATTTTGGGTGGAATTTTCCTATTTAGTATAATTGCAAAATTCTTCATCAAAGATGAGAGTTTCAAAAGTGGTGTTTTGCTACTAAAAGAGGCTGCAATTGCAATTGCATCACTACTTTTAATTATGTATTTAATCAAGTACTTAACAGCTATCTATGGTGGTGTACCTGGCAAAGCAGAGGTAGTAAACACTATAATGTATAGTCCTAGCTTTTGGCTATTTGAAGTGCTTTTAGGCGTTGCTGTGCCTTTAGTAATAGCAATATGGGGAAGCAAAGAGCAAATTGGAATGTTCTGCATGGCTTCTGTTTTGGGTCTAATTGGGCTAATGGCTGCAAGAATCAATGTAGTCGAGGCTGTTCAAGTAGTTCCAAAGCAACTAATGAAAACAAGTGAGTATCAACTACCACCTTCAATTACTCATTATGCTCCTTCATTTACAGAGTGGGCAATTGGTATTGGTGCTATTGGTATTTTTATGTTATTGATGTTCTTAGCAGAAAGAATATTTAAACTAGACTAAATCTTATGAAAGGAAAAAGCATGAAAAAGTTCTTAATTGCAGCTGCATTGCTTGCACTAATTGCAGGTAGTGCAGTAGCAAGCGATAAATATGGCTGGAACCCAGAAAAAGGCAAAAAGCTATATATTGCAAAGATTAAAAAGAAATTTTGTGGTAAATTAAAAGTAAAAAAATTTACTCAATCGCATACTCAAAAAGAGTGGAAAGAGTTAATTACCAATGGAACATTTGTAGATGAGCTAAAAAAAATTTGTCCAGATTTTGATGAGACAAAATTTACAGAAGAGCAAATTGCAAATCTTGGCGATGCAGTAATAAATTACGCTAAAGATAGCTATAATATTCCTTCTTGAGGCGGTTGATTTACAGGGGCTAGGCTAGCCCACACAGAAGTTAAATCAACTTCGCCTCTTATCTTAATTTAAGTCCCTATGGGACTTATTAAAAAACTTGAAACTATTAAAAATTATCATCTATTACCCAAAACTAATATACAAATACACCAATCACCTAATCAACCAATATAAAATAAAACTTTTAAAATAATTAGATATAATTACAAAACCTAATGGAGGGTATGTGTTCCTGGTGGACACCCCGGGCTTCAAACCCGTGTGTCTGGATGGTTGACCATCTGGAGGGAGGTTCGATTCCTCCACCCTCTCGCCACTATTTTAAAATCAAAGACTTACCACTAAACTCTTTAACCTCAGCTATAATTTGAGCATATTCATAGCCTAAATCTCTTAATCTAGCAACAAGAGCATTTGCATCTTTTTCTTCAACCGAAATTAGCAAACCACCAGAAGTTTGTGCATCGTAAAATAGTATATCTTCATCAAAGCCTCTTTTATACTCTACTTTATCTTTTAAATAGCTCATATTATTGTAAGTGCCCTCTGGAATAATACCCATACTTGC
>CAZCOI010000140.1:0-4784 GCA_964500335.1 uncultured Nitratifractor sp. | reverse complement strand
AATATCTTTAGTATATTCAAACTCTGCTCTAATTACAGTAACCTCATCAATTGTGTTTGAGTATGCTCTTCTAATCTCATCTAAAGAGTACATCTCCTCCTCAATAGGCACAGCAATATTACTAGCAATCGATTTAGCACTTGCTCCAGGCTCTACAATTACAACTGCAACTTCTGGATAGTTAGAGTTTGGAAACAAGTTTCTATGAATTTTATTATATCCACTAATTCCAGCTAATATAAAAAGAGCCAAAAAAGAGATAATTACATGTGGTTTTTTTAATACTCTCTCAACCCAGCTACTACTTTTACTCATTTTTTGCTCCAATAACATTTATATTAGAGTATGCAGGCAATTGAGCCAATTTAGTCTCAGGAGCCACAGCAATAGGAGCATTTGGACAGCTTTTTAACAAAACGCTATCTCTACTTTCTAAAATAACATCTACTTTTAAAGGAGAAAATTTTTTATCTTTATAAACCATTACATAAGTTGCATCTTTTTTATGAATAAGTGCATCTTTTGTGACTTTACAACCTTTTTGATTATTTGTTAATACTTTAATTTCTATTTGTGACCCGGCAGGTTTATTAATATTACTAGTTAATTTAACCTCTGCTGTAGAAAGCCCATTTTGAGCTAAAGAGTTGATAATATTTATATAACCAATCTCTCTATTTTGACTTAAAACTTTAAGACCTTTTTTTATATAAGTAACTTCTGGAGGAAATGTAAAAATTAACTTTTTATCAAATGAACTTATTGCAATAATTGGTCTTCCAACAGCGGCAAGATCGCCTTTATGTAATAATACTTTATCTACAATTCCATCAAAAGGGGCTCTGATTTTTAGATATTTTAACTGATTATTAAGTTGAGCAATCTTCTCTTTTGTCGCATTTGCTCTAGCTTGTTTTAAGTTGAATGCAACTTTTGAATTTTCTAGCATCTCTTTAGCAATAGCACCAATCTTATATAATTTTACATTTCTATTATATACACTCTTTGCCAAAGCAACCTCACTCTCTTGTGAAGCTAAAGTAGTCTTAAGAGAAGCTATATTTGATAAAATCTCCGTATCATCAATCTTAACTAATAGCTGATTTTCTTTAACTTTATCGCTATCATTAACTAAAACTTCTTTAATATAACCTGCTAATTTTGTAGAAAGTTTAATTGATTTATCAGCTGTAATTGTTGCTAAATAATCTATTTTGGTCTCTAATGTTGCATCTTTTGGATATATCAGCTTTACACTTATTGGCTTAATTAATGGCATCTTTTCATTTGCTATCTCTTGCTTTCTTTGAGTTAAAAGCGATTTGCCTTTATATAAAATTCCACCTACTGCTAATAAAACTATAATAGTAATAATTAACTTTTTATTCATTATCTAACCCCTTTTTCTAATACATAATCTAAATAAAACTGACTCTTTTTAAATCTATATTTGCTATCAATACTTTTTGCACTTGCAAGTTGAGCTTTTGCTTTAGCTATAAGCAAATCATTTATTGTACTAACACCATTTTTATATCTAACCTCTTCTATCGACTCAGCTTTTTTAGCTAATCTTAAACTTGCACTATTTCCTAAATACTCTTGATAACTTAGCTTTATTTTAGATACAGCTTCAATTAAAAGCTTTTTTATATTTAAAATTGTTTGAACTCTTTTAATATTAGCTTTTAGTTTTGCAACTTTTGCTTGCTCTACTTGCAAATCTCTTTTTCCAAAATCTAAAACATTATATTGCATATGTACGCCAACTTGCCAAATTGTTTTATTATCCCACTCATTACTTTGAATATCTTTTCCATAATTTTTACCTATATATCCATTTAATCTAATTTGTGGATATTTTGCTGAATTAGCTTTAGCAATTTGTTTGTTAGATTTTGCAATTGCTAAATTCTCAGCCTCAACTTTAGATAAATTTTTAATTTGAGCTAAAAGAGTATTTATATTATATTTTGGTCTTTTAACCTTAACTCTTATAGAAGAGAGTGAAGTAACCTTTTTGCCGACTATAGCGCTTAATGAAGCTAAAGCAATCTCTATATTGCTTTTTGTCATCTGCTCATTAACTTTTGCCAACTCTATATCTTGCTCTACTTTTAATAAATCTACTTGAGCCTTTTTGCCTAATTTTACTTGAGCGTTGATTATATTTTTTAATTTATAAAGTGCCAAAGTATAGCTTTTTTGAGCTTTTAGTATCTCTTTTAAAGAGAGAATAGTTAAATATAAAGACTTAACATTATATGCAACCTCTTCTTTTGTAAGCTTTACTTTAATATTTGATAAACTTTTTGCAATTTGAGCAATCTCAATATCTCTAGTTTGGGCAAATCCAGTAAATAGAGGCACTGAGTAGTTTAAACCAATTGAATATATTGTTTTAGAAGTAGTTATAGGTGTAGGCGATTTCATAGCACTAGGCGGTAATGGAGCTAAAGTTCTTTCTATATTGTATCTATTTATATCACCTACTAAATTAAACTCTCCAAATTTTGCTACACTTGCACTTTTTCTTTTTAACTTTGCTAACTTTAAATCAGCATTTGCCTGTTTTATTAAAGGGCTATTAGTTATAGCATAATCAACAAGTTCATTTAATGTAGAAGCATTAAGCAAACCTAAAAACAAAACGACAAAAAGGACTCTTTTCATAAAATCTCCTAAAAGATGGTGGTAATTAGTCTAACATATGAATATGAACTAAATATGAATTAAAAAAAAGAAGCAAAAAACAAGGCATAAAGCCTTGATGAGTTATTTTTTAACACACCCTTTCCAAGAGCTTTCAAAATGATTTTTTCTATGCTCTTTTGATGTACCGTCATTTTGTTTTGTCGGAGCCGCAACAACAACACGATTAGGTGCTAAAAATCTAATCATAGTAAACATTGGCTTTTTTTGCTTACCAAGAAGCTTATCTACCTCCCAAGCCTCTTTTTTATCGTCTCCTAAAGTTAATGCCCCAACTTTAAATGTATATTTGTTTCTCATCTCTTTAATTAATTTTGTACAATTTGCATCGCTATAAATTTTCATCCAACCGCTTGCACTTAAATCTTTATTAATTTTTACCTCTTTAGACTCCCAAGTATTAGGTTTTACACCTTTTTGACAATTTATTGCCCATGTTCCAACTAAAGCTTTTTCAGCCTCTTTTGCAGTTTTTGGTAAATCTTTTACTTCGCCTTTTTTATCTTTTGGCTTAATCTTTTTCTTTAATGCTTCAGCATTAGATAATGAAACCTCAGTTGCTAATGTTACAAAATCTTTTTGACACTTAAGCAGTGCTTCATCAGTAAAAGAGTGGTCAGTACAACTTTTTGCTTTTGTTACAATATTTAGCATATCTTTTAAGTTATGTTTTTTAACTTTGATATTATCAATATCAACTTTTTCTCTTAAAGCCTTATCGTAAGCATATAAATCAAATGCAAAAGATTTCATAGAGCCAACAACTTTTTTAATATCTTTTTTTGGGTCAGCTTTTTTTAGAGTCTGCTTAATTTTATAAAGTCCTCTTACTGTTCTTCTTTTTTTGAATATAAACTCTGCATCTGGCTCTTCAAAACCTGGAGTATGAATTTCATTATATACATCAGCCGCCATTGCATCTGTATCAACACCTACTTTTACCTCTTTTATCATAATATCCTTTAAAGGACCACCTTCTCCTTTTAAGTAACCATCTAAAGCTTTTTTAATCTCAGCTTCACTCATATTTTTAACAACTTTACTAACACCTAAAGCCTTTTTTTCAAAATCTACACCATGACAAGCCACACATCTATCCATATCAGCAAATAGTGCTACAGATAAAACTAATGAAGTTGCAATTAATCTTTTCATATAAATCCCTTAATCTTTAAATTTAATCCACTTTATAATTGGAAATATTATTTTACTATGTTAATATGAATTGTTTATGAATTTGGTTTCTGGTTTCTGGTTTCTAGTTTTTGGTTTTTAGTTTTTGGTTTTTGGTGAAGGGGAGAAGAGTTAAGAGTTCAGGATTTAGTGATAGTGGTAGTGGTTAATGGTAGTGATAAGGATGAGTTTTAAATTTTTTAAAATCCAAACCTTGTAACTTTAAGCTTATAGCTTTGTGCTTGTAGTTCTTTTTATACCATCAATATTATCTGGGTTATAAAACATAACCTCTTTATCAATAGTATCAAAATTTTTATCTTTTGCCATCTCTAATTCATATTTATATTGCAAATTCATCCAAAATTCTGCACTATTTCCAAAAAATTTAGAAAGCCTTAATGCAGTATCGGCAGTTATAGCTCTTTTTTTATTTACTATTTCGTTAATTCTTCTTGGTGTAACTTTTAAACCCTTTGCTAAAGCATTTTGACTAAGCTTATAAGGAATCATAAACTCTTCTAAAAGTATCTCTCCAGGATGTATAGGACTAATTTTACTCATACTCTCTCCTAATGGTAATCTACTATTTCAACATCAAGTGCAAAGCTATTTTGCCATTTAAAACAAATTCTATATTGTTTATTAATTCGTATGCTATATTGACCTTCTCTATTGCTTGTTAATTTTTCTAACCTATTTGCAGGCGGAATTTTAAGATCATTAACATAAATAGCCGCATCAATCATTAAAAGTTTTCTATAAGCAACTTTTTGAATATCATTAGGCAATTTTTTAGAAAACTCTCTATTAAAAATTTTTTGCGTCTCTTTACACTTAAATGTTTTAATCATAACATATTATAGCACTTATATCGTTATATGTAAAGATATTTTAAA
>CAZCOI010000139.1:0-1708 GCA_964500335.1 uncultured Nitratifractor sp. | reverse complement strand
CAAGGCGGTCGCTAACGCTCCCCGACTTTTTCGCTCGATAAACTCGCTCATAAAGTCGGGTTTCATCTGCGAAAACTGATGTCGTTCTTTATATAATTTAATATATAATAAACTATCACTTAACAAAAAACTCTACATACTAAACTAACGCGCTATCGCTTGTTGCCCCTATCGTTCGCGTTGCTCACTAGACGGGGTCTTAAAAAGAAAATTCATTTAAGTTTTGCTTAAGAAATGGCTAAAATTGGTTGCGACACTTAACCTTGTAATATTTGATTTTCTCTTTTTTACTTTTCTCTTTTTTTAGCTTCGCTACTATACAAAAAACAAGTTTTTTGTATATACCCCTTAGGTAAAGTTCGTACTTCCGATTTTTGAATACTATTTTTTTAGAAGAACATTTGACTGTATTTCCGATTTTCGTTATAATTAAGACAAAAAAAAAGGCAACCCCCTATCCGCCAAGATTTAGGATTGCCTTGAGGTAATTATGTATGCAAATTATAGCAAAAAATGTTGAATTAATAAAGGCTTTTTGGATTTATTTCTATATATCAGGTAATGGGACAGAGTGGATCGATTACAAACTACCAACTCCGACAATACACAAACACATTAACCGTGGCTATTATATTGGTTGGGCTATTGACGGATACTTTAGCACTAAAAAAAGTCAAGAGTTCGTAAACGATATAATAGCAAGGTTTCTTATTTCTTTTAAAGAGAAAGACATTAAACGACTACACTTTAAACCCAGTATAAAAGATTTAAATAACAATACAGTACGAATATACGCAAAAATTTATAAACTAAAAGATTTTAGTAAAAAATTAGATAGTTTACCTACAAAAAAATTAATACCACAACGAGCTAGTTCGTTCGATGACTTTACTTTTTGGGCTATAAAGCTATATGCAGAAGATATGATTAGAGCAACGGGCTTTATAGTGTATAGCCAACTTGAAGATTGGGCTATGACGCAATTTTTAGGACATAAAGAGCAAAGCACTATAAGGGCAAAGTGTCGAAGTATTTGGAATTGGTATGAAGCAAGAAATTTTGATATATCAACCAAAAAGACTCACAGAAAACTAAAAGATTACTTGGAGGAAACTATGGCAACAAGAAAAGAACATATAAAGAAAGTTTCGGCACAAAAAGCAGAAAAAAACAAAAGAATAGTAATAAACTTAATAACAGGACTGTATGCAGACGATTACAAAAAGAAAAACGGAAATTGGCATTATGGAAAAATTGCAGAAATAACGGGTATTAGTAGTAAAACGGTTGCAAAAATCATAAAAGAACTAAAACAAGGTTAAAGGATAAAAATATGACTGATGAAGAGATAGACAAAGAACTAAACAAGATATTAGATAGATGCAATAAATTGCAAAAAAGAAACAGAGAAGTTTTAAAAGAAATGAGAAAAAATTTAACTAATAAAGATGATTTAAAAAACGATAAAAAAACCCCCGGAAAAAAATACACATTTTAGTTTATAGTAAAACTAAGAAAGCACCTATTTTAGGTACTTTGTAAGCTGTTTAAAAAAATGTACAATAACTTTTTATAGATAGCCAAGGCGGTCGCTAACGCTCCCCGACTTTTTCGCTCGATAA
The DNA here is from genome assembly GCA_964500335.1 of uncultured Nitratifractor sp. Lineage (GTDB taxonomy): Bacteria > Campylobacterota > Campylobacteria > Campylobacterales > Sulfurovaceae > JAADEQ01. The sequence continues at coordinate 86 of CAZCOI010000139.1, read as the reverse complement.
ACTCGCTCATAAAGTCGGGTTTCATCTGCGAAAACTGATGTCGTTCTTTATATAATTTAATATATAATAAACTATCACTTAACAAA
>CAZCOI010000138.1:0-8836 GCA_964500335.1 uncultured Nitratifractor sp. | reverse complement strand
GATGCTATCATCTCCATAGCACCCTCGTCTCTTAACATCTTGGTTAAAAATCTGGTATCAACTCCGCTAATTCCGATTATATTAAATTTTTTTAATAAATTTGCCAAAGAGTCTTGAGCTCTAAAATTAGAGTATCTATCTTGATAATTTCTAACAATTACACCTTTACAAAATGCTCCCTTGCTTTCGAAATCTTCTTGGTTAATTCCAACATTTCCAATTTCTGGCATAGTAAAAGTTATAAATTGTCCGGCGTAACTTGGATCCGTAATTATCTCTTGATAACCGGTTAGCGAGGTATTAAATACAACCTCTCCAAAAGCAGTACCCTCAGCTCCAAAACTCTTAGCTTCCAAAAAAAGCCCGTTTTCAAAATATAGCCAAACTTTATCCATTATGCCATTCCTCTTTTTTTAAGCTCTTCTAAGAGATATTTTTCATATAAAATCTCATATTCTGTAGTTCCTGGAATTATCTCTCTTGATTGATTTTTAATCTTTTCATAAACTATATCATCAATCTCTTCATAAGCTTTAGCATACTCTCTAAAAGCATTAAATATTACATTTTTTACCTGATTATCATTAACATCATACTCTATTAAATACTCTTCATATAGCTCATCTAAAATTTTATGAGCCAAATCACTATATCTATCTTCATAATTCATTATAATATCATACTCAGGCGCTAAGCGTTTTTTTATCATAAAAAAGAGTTGTCTATCATCTGCTAACTGCTCTTCTATCTCATCATAATGCTCTTCAATAATCTCAGCTACTTTTGCATCTAGCTCTTTCTCTCTTTTTAAGTTCTCTAAAATAATTTTATTTGCCGCCTCAACAACAGCATCTTTACCCTTTAATAATCTTACAAAAGGAGCTTTAATTAAATCTATTGCAATTTTTCCAGCTACAAATTTACTCTGATTAATCTTTAACCTCATATAGTCTCCTTAATCTCTAATAATTGTATCTTCTCTATCTGGCGATGTAGATATTATACCAATTTTTGCTCCGCTAAGCTCTTCTAATGCCAATATATAATCTTGAGCCTCTTTTGGAAGCTTACTAAACTCTCTTACACCTTTACTCTTATCCCACCCCTTAAAGCTTTTATATATAGGTTTAACATTTTCTAAAGTATATGGTACATAATTAATCTCTTTTCCTTCAAACTCATACCCAACACACACTTTAATCTCTTTAAGCCCATCTAAAACATCTAGTTTCATTAACGCAATTTTACTAACACCATTAAGTCTAACAGCATGTCTCATAGCAACAGCATCAAACCAACCACATCTCCTCGGGCGCCCTGTTGTTGTTCCAAACTCATGCCCTTTCTCTCTTAAATACTCTCCATCATCTCCAAAATCTTCACTTGGAAACGGTCCGTTACCAACACGCGTACAGTAAGCTTTTGCAATACCGATAACTTCTCCAATATTTTGCGGTGCAATACCAAGACCGCTACAAGCTCCAGCACTAACAGTAGTTGAACTTGTAACATACGGGTAAGTTCCATGGTCAATATCAAGCATCGTTCCTTGTGCACCCTCAAGCAGTATCTTTTTGTTATTATCCAATGCTTCCCAGACTAAAAGCGTAGTATCAGTTATATATTTTTCTAACTTCTCTTTATACTCTACTAAACTACTATATAACTCATCTTCATTTGGAACATCTACATCCATCGCATCAAAAATTGGTTTATAAATCTCAAAATAACTCATTATATCTTTTGTTAGTTTTTCAGGATTTAAAAGCTCTCCCACTCTATGACCAACTCTTGTAATTTTATCTCCATAAGCTGGTCCAATTCCCTTACCAGTAGTTCCAATAGCTTTATCGCCTTTAAGCCTCTCTTTAGCTTGATCAATTAAGGCATGGTAAGGTAAAAGCAGATGTGCTTTATCAGAAATATAAATTCTTCCTTCAATATTTTCAAACTGCTCCAACTCTTTAATAAAATCTTTAGGCGATAAAACAACGCCATTCCCTACAATATTTATAGCATCTTTATTTAAAATACCAGATGGCACCAAATGAAGCGCATACTTTTTACCATCTGCAACAATTGTATGACCAGCATTATGCCCACCTGCAAATCTGCACACAAAATCCATTTTTTGAGCTAAATGATCAACAATCTTACCTTTACCTTCATCTCCCCACTGTAAACCTACAATTAAATCTGCCTTTTGCATTTAAACCCTTTGCATTTTATTTGCTATAATATCATCTGTATAGATAGCAAAACCAGCACCATCTACACCTTTTATACTATATATACCGCCTGTTGAGTATAATTTTGCACCTCTAAATGCTCTAAAAACTAAAGATTTATAGTACTTCATTGGCGCATAATATAAAGGAGAAATCAAAATATCTGATGTATCAATTTTACTCACAGATACTTTAATTTTCTCTAACTCTTCTGCTATATCATCAGGATAGATAGAAAGATTATCTAAATCTTTAACACTATTTACCTCTACTAAAGATGATATCCACTCATATTTACTATCTAAAATTTTTTGAAGCTTAATATTTTTTATATCATCAATATTAAATCCATACTTATTAACTAAAAGTTGAGCTATTGCTATATTAGCTACTTGAAAATTAAATTTTATATCTAATTTTTTTAATAGATATAAAGCTAAGTTTGCCACCTCTTCCAAAGAGCCATCAATTATCTCTGCGCCTATTTGATACTGCTCATATGTAGGAAATGCAAAAATTGGCTGAATATAAAACCACTTTTTTATATCTTCGCTTCTATTTAATCTTTTTGTAGCAATTCTTACAACATCTACTGTTGAATCAGCTCTTAAACTTACCTCTGAATTGCTTGAGTCATTTAATCTTACTAAAACTTTACTATCTAAAAATATATCTTGTTGATGATAAGAAAAAAGCGGAGTTACAATTTCACTAAAATTTTGCTCTTCTAAATAAGATGAACAGATATTCTCTATCTCTCTTTTTAATTTAGCGCTTTTACCAAAATAGAGCCTACTTCCACTTGGTATTTCATGCTCAAATATCATTCGCTAAGCTCCGCTTTTAAAGTTTTTGTAAACTCTTCTACTGCACAAGCACTATATTCTAATCTACCCAAATTAGCTAAAGCACTCTCAATAGAATCTACAACATACATCATATCACTAGTCTCAATTAACCCCATATTATTAATTCTAAAAATTTTACCTTTTAAATGGTCTTGCCCACCTGCTACATTTACATTATATTTTCTCTTTAAAAGCTTTCTTATATCTTCTGAATTCTCATCTATAATTGTTGCCATAGCAAATGCCGGAGATTTTGGATATACCTTTAAATTTATACTTTTTAGTGCGCTTAGTAGAGCTTTGTGTCTAGCTTTTGTAACTTTATATAACTTATCAAACCCACCAAACTCATCAACTAACTCAAATATTTTATTTAATCCTATTATTAAAGTTGTTGCTGCTGTATAGGCTGTTGTATTTTTTTGCTGTTTTGCAATCTCGCTTGCCAAATTAAAATAATATCCTCTTCCTTTGCCAATTCTTTTAATTGCATATTGGCTTAATCCAAGCATCGCAAGGCCTGGAGGCAACATTAAAGCTTTTTGACTTCCGGTAATTAAAACATCAATATTGCTAACATCAAGCTCCTCTACGCCAACAGCTGTAATTCCATCGGCAATTATTGCAATATCGCTATTTATTTTTTTAACCTCTTTTGCAATCTCTTCTACAGGGTGTCTTAATCCGCCTGCACTTTCGCAAATTTGTATAGCTATTGAATCAATATCGCCATTTTCTTTAATTGCACTAATTACATCATCTACACTTGCTGGAGTATCCCACTCATATTTTAGCTCAACTAAATCTAATCCATGTGCTTTTACAATTTTACTAAATCTATCGCCAAACTTTCCAGCATTAATTGTTAAAGTTTTACCTTTAGAAACATTAACAATAGCAGATTCCATCGCTCCTGTTCCAGAGCTAGCTAATATAACTGCTTCACTCATGCCAAAAAGTTTAATTAATGACTCTCTTGCACTCTTAAATATAGCTTCAAATTCTAAAGTTCTATGATGAATTGTAGGAGTACTCATAGCAACTCTTACAGCTTCTGGTACAGGAGTTGGTCCTGGGGTAAATAAAAGCATATATATATCCTTATATTAAAAATCGTAAGATTATATCTAAAATTCTATTAGAGAAGAGTTGATAGCAAAAAAATAACTTTTGAAACATTATGAAAAAAAAACTCTTTTTAGAGTAAATTTAAGGTTGAATAAATGTTTAATATTATACAATATGGTATTCCCATATTAAAAAATGTAAGAAGAGATTTCGAAGCCTACTTCTTACATTTTCCCAGGGAAGGGTTTTTAAATGGAGTTGTGTCTTTAAAAGACACCTTAGATTATAACATAAACTATATAACAAACAAGGAAAGGTTCTATTATGAAAAAGGTTATTTTTTCATTAGTAACAGCTACTGCGCTTAGTAGTACGCTTTTTGCAGGTAAAAATGTTGCTCCTGCACCTCTACCGCCTTTACCGGTACCAGAGAAACCAGCTCCTGAAGTACTACCTCCTTTAGGGTTGTACATTGGTGGTGGCTTAACATATGCTAAAAGTGAGTGTAATTGTAATGAGAATGTAAAATTCTCTGATGGTACTTCTGGCAAAACTCACAAAGGCAAAACATATGGCCTAAACCTAAAAGCTGGTTATGACTTTAATGAATATATAGGAATTGAGGGTAAATATCTTTATACTCCTTGGGGAGATAAAGAGAAAACTCTTAAACACTATGGATTATATTTAAAGCCTAATATGCCTGTAACTGAAAACCTAGATGCTTATGCACTTTTAGGTTATGGTAAAACTGAGTGCGAAACTTTAGATGATAGCTACAAAGGTTTTGCATGGGGTCTTGGTACAGAGTATAGCTTTGGAGCTAAAAAGGCTGGTTTAAAAGAGGGCTGGGGCGTTTATGCTGAATACTTAAGACCAGTTAAAAAGAGTGGTGATAAAGATATTAAAGCTGATACAATCAGTGCTGGTGTAGCTTACCACTTCTAAAAACTTCTTAAATTACTTAAAAACAACATCTACTCAAATTGAAAAATTTGAGTAGATATATCCATTTTATCGAATATTTAAGTTTTCATTTAGTTTTTTAATGTTATTATTGTGTATAAAAACAAAACAAGGATACACAATGAAAAAGACTCTTTTAAGCATTACTGCAGTTGCAGTAATGAGTGTTAGTGCGTTTGCTGGGAAAAATTATATTCCAGCAGTAGTTGAACCCATACCGGTTCCAGTAGCAGAGATACCTTTAGGTTTATATCTTGGAGGTGGCTTTACTTATGCTCATAGTGAGTGCCAATGCGATGATAGTATAGAATTTAGCAATGGCACTGGTAGCAAAGTTAATAAAGCTAATACTTATGGATATAACTTAAAGGCTGGTTATACAATTAATGAATTTTTAGCTGTTGAAGCTAAATATATCAATACTCCATGGGGAGATGATGATAAATCACTAAAGCATTATGGTCTTTACCTAAAACCAACATATGCAGTAAGTGAAAACTTAGATATTTATGCACTTTTAGGTTATGGTAAAACTGAGTGTGAAACTCTACAAGATACCCAAAAAGGCTTTGCTTGGGGTGCAGGTGCTGAATACACTTTTGATAAAAGAGTAGAAGGCTTAAAAAGTGGTTTTGGAGTATATGTAGAGTATCTAAGACCATTAAAGAAAACTGGAAACAAAGATATAAAAGTAGATATGGTTAATACTGGAGTATCTTACCACTTCTAAACTAAAGAGTTTTAACTCTTTAGTTACAAATTTTCTAAACAATTTTAACTTTTCTTTATTAATACTCTTCTATAAGCATCTTAAGATATAATCATTTTGCAATAAATTATTATACGAAGGAATATTATGAAAAAGATAATATATTATGCAATTGCAACTATTTTAATTGCTGGTGGAGTTCTATTTGCATTAAACTCTAAAGATAATTATGATGCAACAAAATATTATGCAAAAGCTACAGATGGATTAAAAGTTAATTCTAAATTAGAACTTAAACTTCCAGACCAATTTGATAAAAGTGTCTCTTTAACTAATGAAACTAAAAAATTAATCTTTGCTTTCTCTAAAAATACTGGTCATATTACAAGAGAATTTTTTGGTAAACAGAGTAAAGATTTTTTAAGTAGCAAAAAAGCTCTTTTAGTTGCAGATATATCAAAAATGCCTGTATTTATTAGAAATACTTTTGCTATGCCAGACTTAAAAAAGAGTCCTTATCATATACTACTTATTTATGATGAAAAGTTAGCAAAAGAGTTTGAAAAAGGTATTGATAAAGATAAAGTAATTGTAGTAGAACTTAATAACAAAAAAGTAACAAAAGTAAATTATGCATCAAATACCAAAGAGTTAGAAGAGCTACTAAAATAGTAGAGTTTTACTCTACTGTTACGCTTTTTGCCAAATTTCTTGGCATATCAACATCGTTTCCGAGTCTAATGGCTACTTCAAGTGCAAGTAACTGTGTTATTACCATCATCTCAAAAAATTCAAGCATAGGATGAGAGCTGTGATTTGTTTGTATAAAATCATCCGCTAAATCAAAAGGCTCCGGTGAAATTGCTAAAATTGTCGCATCTCTTGCGCTTAACTCTTCGACATTCGATTTAATTTTATCATAAAGCAAACTTTTTGGCATAAGTGCAATAGTAAATAACTCGCTATCTGCAAGCGCTATTGGACCGTGTTTCATCTCTCCAGCTGGATACCCTTCGGCGTGCAAATAGCTAATCTCTTTAAGCTTTAGCGCCCCCTCAAGCGCTAACGGATAAAATATATCTCTTCCAATAAAGAAAAACCCGTGCCCATGCAGATATCTTTTTGATAATCTATGAATTTTAGAGTGCAATTTATCAGTAACCTTTAGCACCTTTGGCACTTGACGCATCGCATTAATTTCGCTTTTTATAAAATCGCAATTGATGCTATTTCTTAATTTTGCCAAATATATTACAAGCATCCACAAAAGCATAGTTTGCGTAGCAAAAGCTTTAGTAGAAGCAACTCCTTTTTCAATTCCGGCTCTTGTTAAAAGCGCAACATCACTCTCTCTAACAATAGAAGAGTTATCGACATTACAAATCGTTAAACTCTTAAGTCCCGCTCTTTTTGCCATTTTTAAAGCCTCTAATGTATCTGCGGTCTCTCCGCTTTGAGAGATTGTAATAAACAAAGTATCTTTACTTAAAAGCGGCTCTTTATATCTAAATTCGCTTGCAATCTCAACATCGCATCTAATTTTAGCCACTCTTTCAAATAAATACGCACTTGCAAGCGCACTATGATAGCTTGTCCCACAAGCACAAATTTTTAAAGCATCAATTCCTTCAAAAAAGCCCTCATCTATCTCGTCAAAATTAATCTCTTCATCCAAAACACGCCCAAGCATAGCATCTACAATTACACTTGATTGCTCGTAAATCTCTTTTTCCATAAAAAATCTAAAGCCATCTTTTTGAGCCGATAATTTATCGCTATCAAGCGGCTTTAAAATTAGCTCTTTATTAACTCCATCTTTATCAAACAGCTTAACTTCTCTATTTTTTGCATATCCGAACTCTTTATCTTCTAAATAGTAAACCTCTTTAGCTTTACCGATAATTGCAGTATCTGATGAAGCAAAATATATATCATCTTCATCAAATCCGATTAATAGGGGCGAGCCGTTTTTTGCAAAAAATACGGTATCTTTTGCCGCTTTAGAGATTAATAAAATTGCATACGCGCCTTCAAGTTTATTAATTGTTTTTTTAAAGGCTTCAAAAGCATCATTTGTCTTACTAAAAAATTTCTCAAAAAGATGCACGATTACTTCGGTATCGGTTTGGCTTAAAAACTCAACTCCATCATTTAAAAGCTCTCTTTTTAACTCTTGATAATTTTCTATAATTCCGTTATGCACAACATACGAATACTCTCCTAAATGCGGATGCGCGTTAAGTTCGGTCGGTTTTCCGTGAGTTGCCCATCTGGTATGCCCAATTGCCACACCAAAGCCATTTGCACTAAAATCAGCCGTTTTTCTAACTAAATTTTCTAACTTCCCAACAGCTTTAAAGCTATTTAAATTCTCACCCTCAATTACGGCAATTCCCGCACTATCATAACCTCTATACTCAAGCTCTTTTAAGCCTTCAAGTAAAATCTCTTTTTTCTCTTTATTACCGATATACCCGACAATTCCACACATTATTAACCTTCTAAAAACTCTTTTAAATTATTAATTCTATTTTTAAGCTCACTAATTCCGATTATCTCAATAACCTCATCAAGCCCCGGCCCTTTAAGCGCCCCAAAAAGCGCCACTCTTAAAGGTTGCCCAAGTTTCCCAAAACCTATCTCTTTACTTTGCACGAACTCTTGCATTAAATTATGAATCTCTTCTTTTGAATTTAGCTCTTTACTCTCTAAAAGATTTGCAAACTCTTCTATTAAATTTATCGCATCACCTTTAATCGCTTTTTTAATAGTTTTATTATCATACTCTTTTGTTGCTTTTAAAATAAATTTATCTCATCGCTTAAATCTTTAAAGGTTTTTGCTCTGCTTTTTGTAATTTCGATTATTTTTAAAATTTTATCTTTATCTTCATCTTTAATGCCAAAATCTTTTAAAAGCTCTAAAAGCTTTTCATTGAAGAGTTTTTAATATAATGCGCATATAACCATAAAAGTTTATATAAATTGTAACTGGGTGCACTTTTATGTATATCATTT
>CAZCOI010000137.1:0-2177 GCA_964500335.1 uncultured Nitratifractor sp. | reverse complement strand
AAAAAAAGGAGTTAAAGCATGAATCTCTTTGCAATTTTACTTTTGATTGTTGTAGTTATTGCTATCTATTTGGTTGTTATATATAACAAGTTTGCATCACTAAGAGCTGGCATAGATGCTGCATGGAGCGATATTGATGTGCAGCTAAAGAAGCGCTACAATCTAATACCAGCACTAATTGAGAGTGTCAAAGGTTATAAAGATTATGAAGCCAATACTCTAAAGAGTGTTATAGAGGCAAGAAATAGCGCTCTTGAAGCCAAGAGTATTGAAGATAAAGCAAAAGCAAACTCTATCTTAAGTGGTGCTTTGGGTAAACTATTTGCACTAGCAGAAGCATATCCGGATCTAAAAGCAAATCAAAACTTTATGCAGCTTCAAGATGAGCTTACAAATATAGAAGAGACAATAGCCAATGCAAGACGCTACTACAATGCAATTGTAAGAGATTATAACGCTGCTCTTAATAGCTTTCCTGATCAATTGATTGCAAATAAGTTCAACTATCAACCAAGAGACTATTTTGAGCTTGATGAGAGCGAAAAAGAGCAAGTAAAAAAGATGCCAAAAATAGAGTTTTAATGAAGATATTTTTTCTACTTAGCATACTATTTGGGCTCGCTTTTGGCGAGGTTATACAAAAGTATAATGTTGATGTTACTATCAATCAAAGTGGCACACTAGATGTAGTAGAGAATATATCTTACAACTTTGGCAACATCCAAAGACACGGCATATACAGAGATATTCCAACTACTATAAAGTACAAAAATAAAATTATAGATTTAGAGTTTAACAACTTCAGAGTCTCTCAAAATGGCAACTATGCAAAATACTCTAAAACTATTCTTTACTCAAAAGCTAATGGCAAAAATATTAGATTGAAAATTGGCTCAAAAGATAGCTATGTAAGCAGTTTACAAAGATATCAAATTGGCTACACAATAAACAAAATTGTAATGCCATATACTAAAGAGCAAGATATAATAAGCTTTAATGCTATTGGCACCAATTGGCAAGTGCCAATTTTAGAAGCCAATATCTACTACCATCTGCCGCCATCGCTAAGTAAAGAAAATGTACAAATCAAAACTTTTACTGGTAGATATGGCTCAACTAGCAGCAAAGCTAGCTTAAAATGGCTAGATAACTACAACTTTAAAGTAAGTGCAAAAGAGTTGCCACCTTTCAATGGAGTTACAATAGATTTAATATTTAAAAGCAACACTCTTGCACAATCTGGGGCAAATAATACAAAAACCTCTTTAATAGATAGCCTATTAAAGTATCTATATATTCTTATTTTAATACCTATTGGATTGTATCTAAAAAAATTATTTAATCAATATATTGGCTTTATTGACAATCGCTCTATTGCACCAATGTATGCACCACCTAAAGATATCACAACACTTCAAGCTGGACTTATTGTAGATACTGTTGCAGACAACAAAGATTATGCAGCCGCTATTTTAGAGCTAGGACATAAAGGATATATAAAAATAGAGCACTATAGAGATGATCAGATAGTGCTATATGCAACAAACAAAGATAGAAGCACTCTTGATAAAGATTTAAAAAGTTTTTTAGATGCTATTTTGCCATCTAGTAACTCTGAATATTTTATTTTGCAAAAAGATGAAGATGAAGCAAGATATCTAAGAGATATATTTAAAAAGACAAACGATATAGTATATGATATTGGCGTAGAGAAGGGCTTTTTTAAAGAGCGTCCATACGATAGCAAAAAGAGCTTTTTAATAAGAGCAGTTGCTGCTTTGCTTCCATTTATTATCTACTTTATCTACTACACATATACCAATTTTGGAAGCGAAGGATTAGCTCTAATGCTATTTCCTGTAATGTTTTCAATAGGTGGCATTACTATGTTGCTTCAAGGCTCAATAGTTACTACTATCTTTGGTTTTATTTTTATAATTAGTGGCTTTATGCCTTTGGTTAACAACTCTCAAAATATCGGCATAAACGAGATTATTTTTGGTCCAATTGGCGCAATGGTTGCTCTTATAGCTATTGTTAGCTACCTATACAAAAGAGTTGGCAAATATACCCAAAAAGGTGCATACCTAAAGACAGAGCTTCTTGGGTTGCAGATGTTTATAAAAAGGGTAAAAAAAGATGAGATAGCCTATAGATTAAAGAGCGATCCACTATAC
>CAZCOI010000136.1:0-8210 GCA_964500335.1 uncultured Nitratifractor sp. | reverse complement strand
AAAAAACTCTTTTAATACCTTTTTATATCTTTTTTTAGTTTGATTTGAGTTATAAGAGTTTAAAAAGTGTTCAATAACATTATCAATATTTTTATCTAAAACTAAACTATTTTTTAAAATAATTTCACTCATAAAAATTTTGGTTAAAAGATTTAATATTTACTTATGATAATTTTTATTATCGTAAGTATTTTTAAAGGAAAAATATTAGAGGATTAAACCTCATAATTATTTAAGATACAAAGTTTTTATATTTATCTCTAAAATATAATTCTTTAGCTTCATTTAATGAAAGAACTCTTTTTACAGGATCTACAAATTTACCTAATCCTTTAATAGCCTCAATTAAGCTTTTTGCACCCTCAACATTTACCGGTTTTGCTTCCATTATCATTTTATCTATTTCATCTAACTCTTCATTATTACTTTTCTTTGTAGAATTAATTTTAGAAATATAAGAATTTAAAAATTCAATAAAAAATGATTTCATTTCATCTTTTGGAATTTTCTTTATCTTTTTTTCTAAATCGATATTATTTATCTGAATTTTTGCAACTCCAATATCTACTACAGTCATATTACATCCTTTATAATATAATCTATAAATAATTATACTAAAAAAAAATGATTATCAAACTTTTATCAATTAACCCCATAAAAGTCTTTTATTTTCAGTTAAATATTGATTTTTAGTAAACTCTAAAAGCTCTTTTAATCTTTTATTATCTAAACCTTGCTTTTCAAGTGATGATGTATCTTGCACTAAAGAAACTATCTCTAAAGCTTTTTGTTTTGCTCTTTTTTCTAATATTTTTTTTGCTGATACAATCTCATTTCCTGCAAAATCAAGTCCTAAAAGATTTGTTATTTTTTCTACTGTGCTAAGTTTTACATCTTCTCCACTAAAAAATCTCGCAACTGTTCTATATCCAAGACCTGTTAAATTAGCTATTTGCTCATATGTAATATTTAATTTTCTTTTTCTGTTTTTAACTCTATTTATTAAATCTTTTCTATTTATAATAAACCTTTGAAATATATTTTAACAAAATTGCTATAAATGGCATAAAAAATCAAGTCTGTTTGTAAAGATAATTTTGTTTTTAACTTTTAATTATCCTCACTACACACCTTTTTAAGTTTTAAATATATTAATATGCCATAAATTAATATAAAAATTAAATCTATTCATCTAATATAATTATGTTATAATTAATTATGACTTCTATAGATATTTTTATAAATAAACAAAAAAACCTTATTGAAATAGAGTGTATTGGTAGTTGGACAATACAAAATTTAGATTCTATAGAAAGAAAATTTTTAAACTCAATTACTAAAAAGAGTAAAATTAAATTAAATTTAGAACAAATTAAAGAGCTAGATAGTAATGGAGCTACACTTTTAGTTCTATTTAAAAATGAAGCAATTAAAAAAAATTCTCAAGTCGAATTTGTTATAAAAAATTCAAAACATAAAAGATTAATAGAAATAATCGAAAAGAGTATTTTAAATAAGCCAGATATAAAAGTTAAACATAAATCATTTTTTTACCTTCTTGGTCAAACTACAATTAATATATATAAAGAAATTTTAGATTTTATATCATTTATAGGTGAGTTTTTTATAAAATCTTTAGCACTTTTTAGACCTAAAAATTTTAGATATCAAGAGATTTTTTATTTTATATATAGTGCAGGTATAAAAGCTATACCAATTATCTCTTTAACAGCATTTTTAGTTGGAGTTGTAATTGCATATCAAACAATTGTGCAACTTGCCAAATTTGGGGCAGATATATTTGTAGTTGATGCTAGTGCTATCTCAATTGCTAGGGAGCTTGGACCAATGATAACAGCAATTGTGGTAGCAGGTAGAAGTGCATCATCTTTTACAGCAGAGATTGGGGCAATGAAATTAACTCAAGAGATTGATGCAATGAAAACTATGGGGTTTAAACCATTTTATTTTTTAATTATTCCTAGAGTTATTGCGCTAATTATCTCACTGCCTATACTTATTTTTATATCTGATATTGTTGGGATTTTTGGAGCAATGGTTGCAACTAAAGCACAAATTGGACTATCTTTTGATATATTTATACAAAGATTATATGAAGTTTTAGCTCTAAAAAATTATCTTATAGGAATATTTAAAGGACCTTTTTTTGCTATAATAGTAGCGTTAATTGGCTCTTTTCATGGGTTAAGAGTTACGCAAAATACTGAAAGTATTGGATTAGAGACAACAAGAAGTGTAGTAAATACAATCTTTTTAGTAATTGTTTGTGATGCACTATTTTCTGTTATTTTTACAAGGCTTGGAATATGAGTGTAATCAAAGTAGAAAATATAGTTACAAGATTTGGTGAAAAATTAGTGCATAATGGTATAAATTTAGAAGTTAATGAAAAAGAGATATATGCTATTTTAGGAGAAAGTGGCAGTGGAAAATCGGTACTTTTAAAAGAGATTGTGATGTTGCTTAAACCAACAAGCGGGGATATCTATATATTTGGTAAAAATATTAAAAATTTAACAAGCAAAGAACTTATTGAGCTTAAAAAAAAGTGGGGTGTTTTATTTCAATTTGGAGCTTTGTTTACATCTTTGAGTGTTGAAAATAATATTGCTATAATGTTAAAAGAGTACACCAATCTATCAAAAAAGAGTATATCTTATATTGTCGATTCAAAATTAGAGTTAGTAGGGCTTAGTAGAGATGTAAAAAAGCTATATCCATATGAGTTAAGTGGTGGTATGGTAAAAAGAGTTGCACTTGCTAGAACTCTATCTTTAGATCCAAAATTACTCTTCTTAGATGAGCCAACAAGTGGGCTTGACCCAGTAGGCGCAAGGGGATTTGATGAGTTAATAGTAAATTTAAGAGATATTTTAGATTTAACAATTGTAATGATTACGCATGATTTAGATACAATACATAATATTGTTGATAGGTTATCAATTTTGGCAGATAAAAAGGTAGTAGCTAGCGGAACTTTAGATGAAGTTTTAAAATCAAATCATCCATTTGTGGAGAAATTCTTTAAAAATGAGTATCTATTAAAAAAGGTAAAAAATGTATGAAAGAATAAATTATACTGCTGTTGGAATATTTGTTATAGTTTTTACTATTTTAGCTTCATATTTTGCTTTTTGGCTAGCAAAAGGAGATATTACAGAAGATAAATTTAATATCTATTATACATATTTTAGTGAATCTGTTGATGGATTAAATAAAGATTCTGTAGTAAAATTAAATGGTGTAGATGTTGGAAGATTAAAGAGTTTAAATATAGATAGTAAAAATCCTTCAAAAATTGTAGCAACTCTTTTTATAGATAAAAATGTAAAAATAACTAAAGATATGTATGCTGTGCTTAAAAGCCAAGGATTAACAGGACTTAGATATATAAATATAATTGGTGGAACATCTAGTGAATTTATTAAACCAAACACTAAAAATTCAATTATAAAAAGCAAAGAGTCTTTTATGAATAAACTACTTGATGATACACCAGCATTAGTAGATAAAATAACAACTTTTAGTAAAAGATTAAATTTATTGTTAAGTGATGAAAATTTAAATAATTTTAATGAAATTTTAAAAAATAGTAGAAAAATTACTGATAAAACTTTAAAATTAGAAGATAAAATAAATAGTATTGTAAACGATTTTAATAATACAAAAATAAATAACTTTATAAAAGAGATAAATACGACAATATATGAATATAAACAAGTTGCAAAAAGTGGAAATCAAACATTAAAAATTCTTAATAAAAAGCTTCCTTCACTCTTAAGCTCTATTGAAAAAAGTTCAAATAAATTGACAAAAACTTTGACTTTAGTAGATAAAACAATAAAAAGAGGTGATTATAACTTAAAAAGAGCGCTTGAGCCAGCAATTGTTGATTTAAAAGAGTTAAGTATTAGCTATATTGAGCTTTCAAATGAGCTAAAATCATTAATTCAAAATCCAGCTCAAAAGCTTTTAGATGGTACAAAAGTACCGAAAGGACCAGGAGAATGAGAAATATAACTATAATTGCTATTTTTGCAATAATATTAAGCGGATGTATTCCAAAGCCAGTACATACACTAAAAAGTTATGATTTAACTATTAATAATAATTTTAAATCTAATAAAAAAATTAATAAGGTTTTAAAAGTTAAATATCCAACTGCTTTAGGAGCAATTGGAAGTAGTAAAATATATTATAAAAAAGATGATATTACAAGCTATTATCTATATAGCAAATGGAGCGATACACTAAGCAGGCTAATTTATAAAGATATCTTAATATCACTTCAAAATAGCAAAAAATATAGAAGTGTTATTGGTTATAATAGTAGTGCAAAAGCAGATATAATTTTAGAGACACAAATTGTAAATTTTTATCATATAATAGATAATAATAGCTCTTATGCTCAAATTACTATCAATATTAAATATATCGATGCAAATAGTCAAAATATTATAAAAAGTAAAGTATTTAGCTATAAAATACCAGTTGAAAATAAAAATGCAAAAAGCTTTGTAGTAGCAGTTAAAGAGGTATTAAAAGAGTTTTTAGCTAAGCTTTAAGGTAAAGCTTTAGCCAATCTTTTTAGCTCTTTTGCAGAAGCTCTATCACACCCTTTATATAATTTTTTTATAATTTTCCATCTATTTGTATAATCTTTTGCTAAAGTATATCTATTAATTGAACATACTCTTTTGCCACTATTTAAAGCATAAATTACTTTAACTTCTACTAAGTTGCTTTTTAATTCTTTTATGCTCTTTAAATAGATATATTTAATATTGCGACTCATCCAGTTTTTATATCTTACACTACTTAGAGCTATATCTTTTCTATAAAAATTTGAACCTCTGCTTGATGCAATCATATTATTAATTTTAGTAAAATACTCTTTTATATATCTACTCGCAGATTTATTATAGTTACCTTTTGTAACATATCTTACACCATTAGAGTTTCTTAAATATAAAGAGCTTTTTAGACCTAAAACAACTCTATCTTGTTCATTTATCCAATACATACTATTTGATTTAGTTTTAAACATATTAGCCATCAAATAGTGAGGAGCACCTACATAGCTTGCATAGCTAAGAATTTGTGCTAAATCTTCTTGAACTTTAGATAGCTTTACATAGTTGCCATTTTTATAATAAAAAGAGTGTAATCCTAAACTAGCGCTATATGGAAGATACATTAATCTTTTTCCACTTTTACTTCTTCCGCCTAAAAATGCTAAAGCACAACTACTAGCACATATACCATTTTCTCTAACTGCTGTTCCTATTCTATTTCTTTTTAGAAATCTTCCTATATTTAAACCTTCATAAAGCTCACCACCATAGCTATTAAATACTACAATTGTTTGTCTGTTATTATTAATTGAGTAGTATCTTCTTTTTAATCTTTCTAAGTCACCTTTTTTTATATGCCCAGATGCATATATCAAATTGTAACCATTATAGTTTTTATTAGTGCTAAAACTCATAGCATTTGCAACTAATGTTGTTAAAACTATAGGAATTAAACTTTTACATAAATTTGTTATTTTCATTTTATATCTCTTTCTATTCTAAATTTAGTTCGTATCTAGCGAACATTCTTATTTTACCATGTAATGGTTTTAGGCAAACTTATTTAACATAAAATAAACACAAAAGTGATATAATATTAACCTATTAAAAAGTTGTCATAAATTGGTCATTTTATCTTTTTTAGATAAAATATATAAAAATTTAAGGTTTTATATTATGAATAACAATTTAGATTTAAAATCACTTTTAAATGATATAAATTTTGCACAAATTAGTTCTGGTTTTTTATTGGGTTTGAGTGTGGGTTACTTTTTTAAAAAAGGTTTTAAAATTATGCTTTTTCTATTAGGATTGGTAACTATTACCATATTTTGGCTTAACGCACAAGATTATATTGTTGTTAGTGGTAATAGTATTATTAATATTTTTGATATATTATCTATAAGTCTCAAAAAAACATACAATTTTGTGTATAATAATATAGCATCTTTAGAACCGCTTGGAGGTGCTTCTATAATAGCTGGATTTTTTACCGGATTAAAAATTGGATAAAAAGGAGAGATAGTGTTTCAAAAATACGCACCTTTAATTATTTTAGCTATGTTTGCTATTGGAGTTTACTTTATGTTACAAGGTATGGATAATGCACTCTCAATGAGTGTAGGTAAAAATTAACCTATTTTATTTTAGATTTTCTATAATCTTTAAAACCTTTTGAGCAGGCTCTTTGCTCTTATATATTGGTCTTCCAACTACTATAAAATCAACTCTATTTTCTTTTGCAACATCTAATGTTGCAACTCTTTTTTGATCATTGCTATCTTCGCCAAAAGGTCTAATACCAGGAGTTAATGTTAAAAAGTTACTATCTGTAACATTTTTGATATTTAAACTTTCATAAACACTGCATACCACACCATCTAAACCACTCTCATAACTCATCTTTGCAAATTCTACTGCTTTTTTATCAATATCATCATTATAAATCTTTTTAAAGTTACTATTATCAAAAGAGGTTAAAGCTGTAACAGCTAAAACTAAGGGTCTATTTTTAAATTTTGAAACTCTCTCCATAACGCTTTGCATTGCAATAATACCACTACTTGCATGTATGTTAAACATATCAATTCCAATATTTGCTATCTCTTCACTTGCATCTGCCATAGTATTTGGAATATCATAAAGTTTTAAATCTAAAAATATTTTAAATGTAGGATTAATCTTTTTAATATTTTCTATAAACTCTTTACCATCTCTTATATAGCTTCTAAAACCTACTTTTATCCATAAATTGTTATGTTCTTTTATTTTCTCTAAAAGAGCTAAATTCTCTTTTTTTGTTGGCATATCAAGTGCAATACAAAGTTCCATATAAAACTCCAAAATTTTTGGTATAATTATAGCCAAATTTATTTTATGGAGAATATTTAATGTTTGGTAGAAAGAAATTAAAAGAGTATAATTTACCTCAAGAAGAGCTTGATAAATTACAATATGCAATTATTAAAACAAATAAAGGTGATATAGTTGTAAAACTCTATCCTAAAGATGCTCCAAATACAGTAGCAAATTTTGCACATCTTGCAAATGATTTAAATTTTTATGATGGTTTAAAGTTTCATCGTGTAATTCCTGGGTTCATGGCTCAAGGAGGTTGTCCTTACTCTAAAAGCAATCCATCACTTGCTGGAACAGGTGGTCCTGACTGGGCAATTGCTTGTGAAACTGATAATGGATTAAAACATAAAAGAGGCGCACTCTCTATGGCACATGCTGGTAAAGATACTGGTGGAAGCCAATTTTTTATAACTTTTGTTGATACTCCGCATCTTGATGGTGTACATACAGTTTTTGGTGGTATTGAAGAAGATGATATTGAGAGCTTTAAAAATTTAGATAGTATCACACAAAATGATGATATTATCTCTATAAGGGTTGTAGAGAGTAAAGAGTAATTATAGTTGCCAATTAATTGGCTCTATATTTTTACTAATTAAAAAATTGTTTGTTTTAGAAAATGGGCGGCTTCCAAAAAAACCTCTATATGCAGATAGTGGTGAAGGGTGGGGAGATTTTATTACAAAATGTTTGGTAGTATCAATTTTACTCCCTTTCTTTTGGGCATAACTACCCCATAATATAAAAACTAAATTATCTTTTTTATTATTTAAAACCTCTATTATTTTATCTGTAAATATCTCCCAACCCATATTTTGGTGTGCATTTGAGCGATTTGCCTCAACTGTTAGCACAGCATTTAAAAGCAACACTCCCTCTTTTGCCCAAGGCTCTAAGTAGCCTGTATGAAAATTATCTATACCTAAATCATCTTTTAGCTCTTTGTAGATGTTTACCAAAGATTTTGGCAAGGGAGAGACCTCTGGCATTACAGAAAAGCATAACCCGTGAGCATGACCAATAGTTGGATATGGGTCTTGCCCTAAAATTACAACTTTTACTTTGTGTAGAGGTGTAGAATTAAGTGCATTAAACCAAAGCGAGGGCTTTGGCAAGATAGTTTTACCCGCTTTTATCTCATTTGTTAAAAACTCTTTTAAGTTTTGCATATACTCTTTGCTAAACTCATCTTTTAGCTCTTTTAGCCAGCTTTCATCTAGTTTGATATCTCTTCTCATGCTATCTCTTTTGCTGTAT
>CAZCOI010000135.1:0-1885 GCA_964500335.1 uncultured Nitratifractor sp. | reverse complement strand
AGTAATACGCAAAAGACGATTATTTCTTATTTTAAAAAAGAAAATAGAGTAAATTATCAATTAGATTATACCGGTAGATGGATTCCAAGAAATCTTAATAGAAGTAAATTTGTTAAAGTAGATATTAAAAAAGTAAGTGGTGATTTGCTTGTAAATATTTGGAGTAAATGCAACGGTAATGATGTTTGTGAATGGGGTAGAGAGGTAGCCAAAGTAAGAGATAATATTTTAAGATTAACTTACTATTTTGAAGATGTAACACATAAGGTAAAAATTAAATATGTCGCATTTGACCCTAAAACAAAAAAGGTTATTAGAGCGCTTGTACAGTTGCGAAGTATTTATAAAAATAGTGGCAAAGTTATTAAAAAATATTTTTATATAATGCGATAAAAAATTATATGAATCTTTATCTTTAAATAAGAGTATAATTAATAAAATATATACTTATATCAATAGCCCCAAAGGGCTATTTGAAGGTTAAATTTATTTTAGGTTAGATATATACTCAGCAATTGCTTTAATATCTTCGTCACTTAAATTTTGTACTTGACCTTGCATAAGTTTACCCATACCAGCAACATTTCTACTACCAGCTTTGTACTCTTGCATCTTTTTCTCTAAATCATCCGCATTTTGACCTGCAATAATTTCTGATTTGCCAAGAGCTTTAGTTTTACCATCAGGACCATGACAGCTTACACATTTTGCATATAACTCTTTTCCTTTTGCACTTCCAGCACCTGTTGCCTCTTTAGCAGTTTCTACTGCTTTATTAGCCGCTTCTTTAGTTGCTTCTACAGCTTTGTTAGCAGTCTCTTTTGCTGCTTCTGTAGTTTTAGCTACAGCTTCTTTAGTTGCCTCTGCCGCTTTAGCCGCAGTCTCTTTTGTAGCCTCTACTGCTTTATTAGCACTCTCTTTTACAGCTTCAGTAGCTTTTGTTGCTGCTTCTTTTGTAGTTTCTACTGCTTTAGTAGCAGTTTCAGTTACACTATTTTTAGCGTTATCATCTTTTGAACTGCCACCACATCCACTAAAAGTTAATACTGCAACAGTAGCTACAGAAATAATTACAAGTCTTTTCATAAAAACCCCTTTTAAATTTTTATCTGCTCATTATATCATAAAGTAATGAATTTTTTGTGAAGTATATCACATTTTATAAGTATTTAGGTGTTATTAGTTTTTGATTATCTACTATATTTTGCCAAAAATCTTTACTTTTCCACTCTTTTTGAATTTGAGCAGAAAACTTTATATTTTTTAAATTTATTAAACCCATTAATTTAGAGTAGGCATCTTCCCTAAAGCATTGTGCATATCCTGTTTGTGTCTCATGAACAATAATGCTATTAAGCTTTATCTCTTTTTCTCCATTATTCATAGTTGAAAGCTCTAAAATTTTATCTATTACTACAAAAAATACTCTGCTAAACTGCTCTGCAGATGGACTAACAGGAAGCTCTATCCATCTTTGGCTATGCTTTTTCATATCGTAAATATACTCTTTATTATCCTCGCTCCACAAAGTTATAGCATGATCAAATGAGTCTATAAACTCTTTAATATATAGTTTTGTAAGCCCAAAATCATAAACCATCTGCCCATTATCAAGATAGTTTGACTCTATTAAAACCTCTACTATATATGAGTGTCCGTGAATATTTTGGCTACATCTAAGTGTAGAACAGTCTCTTACAATATGGGCATTTTCAAATTTAAAAAGCTTTCTAATTATCATTATCTAAGCTTTCCATTGGCTTCTAGTTCATCAATTTTTCTCTGCATATCTTCTCTTACCTTTTCAGACCAATCTTTAGGAGCATCTTTTACATCAAAAGCATCTAGGTAGTGTATCTCAATTGTGCCGCTATGCCCTGTTTTA
>CAZCOI010000134.1:0-6157 GCA_964500335.1 uncultured Nitratifractor sp. | reverse complement strand
TGTATGATAGTACGATCGATGTGAGGAGAGAAAAAAGATGTCAAAATGTCATTTGGTAAATAAGCCGGTCATCTTAAAAAGAGTCTTTATCTTTAACGAGTCGGATAAAAATTTATAAAATCATCCCAAATTACCGCATTGCTTTCATATCTATCGTAAAAACCCCAACAGCCATAAAGGGATCTTTTTGTTGTGGACGGTAAAGTCCGTATCAACCGCCAAATAACCATTGTTTATATCTTTAATCTGTTTGAAATCTTTATTTTTGCCACCCACTTCAAAAATATACTCATTTACTTTAAAATCGCCAATATCGCTATAGTAGATATTTTCAAAACAGTTTGCAAAAAATGTCTCTCTTATTACTCCGATATTTGGCTCTAAAAACAGCTTATTTGCATAAGCATACAATATGTTTGTGTTTGCAAACAAAAGTTTATTGGGTTTTTTAGAAACTCTTTTAGAAGCTTTTTTTAGTAGTTTAAATATAGAGCTTTTTTCTAATATATTAAAATAGGTATAAAGCGTAGGTTCACTTACATTTAGCTCTCGTGAGAGTGAAGCCATATTGACTAAAAAAGGTTTATTGGCAACCGTAACCAAATATATTAGCTTTTCAAAAACAGTTAGTTTGGCAAACTCTATTTTATTAATAGATGGTATATCTTCGTTAATTATCTTTTCTATAGCATTGTTTAGCTTTTCTAAGTAATTCTCTTTGCCCTCTAAAAAAAACGGATATGCACCGTATTTTAGATACTCTTTAAACTCTTTATATAAAGTTTTATTGCTTAAAACAAGCTCTTTTGAAATGGATGTTGCATCTTGTAAGATTGTTTGCAAATCGTATTTTTTATAAGTAGTATTGTTTTTTAGTTCTAAAAACTCTCTAAAACTAAGATGCGGCATAGTTACCGAAACCAATCTTCTGCTTAAATCAAACTTCTCATATAAGATATTTAGCATCGAAGAGCCGCTAATTATTAGCTTTAAATCTAAAAAAGTATCGTAAATATTTTTTACCTCTTGCGACCAATTTTTATACTTATGCACTTCATCAACAATTACAAATCTTCCGCCAAGCGAATAAAAACTATCTACCAAATCATATAGTTTCGTATTTGTAAATTCAATATCATCACCGCTTACATAAAGAGCATCGAGTCTGTTTTTTTTAATCAACTGTAGTAGTAGTGTGCTTTTTCCGACACCTCTTGCTCCGATGAGCGCTATAAGTCTATCGTTTGAATCTATTTTTTTAAATACTCTTTTCTAATGTAGTCTAATTTTGTATGAGACAATAAAATCTCTTGTTTGCGTAAAAAGTAGTCTAACATATTAAATCCTTAAATGCATTTAGCTATAATTGCTACTTTTTCTAAAATACATTTATGTTTTATCCAATATACAAATATACCAATATACCATTATTCAAACAAAAGCCACTCTATAATATTTTTAATTTCAATTGTTGTATTATCTAAAGTTATGGTTTGGCTTTGATTTGTTGTTAATATTATAAGCTTAATAGTATTATTTGAGCCGTTTAATTCATCGTATGCTTTTAGCAAAGAGCGAATCTCTCGTTTTTTTGTTTTTTCGTCTGATAATGTTTGAGTAACTTGTATTAAATGTGTTATTTGTTCGTGCTTTTTAATAAGAAAATCAACTTCGTATCCTTGTTGTGTTTTAAAATAATAAATATCTTCAAATCTTCTTTTTAACTCTAAAAATACGATATTTTCCAATATATCGCCCACTCTTTTACCAACTTCAAAAGAGACTCTTTTTGAAAGTCCGGTATCGATAGAGTATATTTTTTTAGGATTAGAAAACTGTTTTTGAAGTGACCAATCAAACAGTGGCACACTATATATCATATATGCATTTTCTAAATATTCAATATATCTTTTTATTAAATCGTAAGATACTTTAAATCTATTTTTTAGTTTATTTATAGAGATAATATTAGAAATTGAGGATAAAAGTAATATAGATAACTGCTCTAATACTTTAAAATTATCTAACTTATATCTTGCTACAATATCTCTAAGTAGTATTGAATCAAAATAGCTTTTAAGCTCCGCCTCTTTTAGTGTAATATCTTTAGTTAAAGCTACTTTTGGAAATGCGCCATAAAACATAAACTCTTCAAATGCTCTTTCTATTTCTGTTTTTAAAGAGATTAAATCGTAAGGTTTTTTTATGCTAAATCCTTTAAACTCTAAAAACTCTTTAAAGCTAAGAGGAAATACTTGAATATCTAAGTATCTGCCGCTTAATGAGCTACCTATCTCTTTGCTTAAAAGTTTTGAGTTCGAGCCGGTTGCAAACAGATGTGCATTTTGTAATTCATACTCTTTTAAAAGCCACTTCTCAAAGCCGTTTATATTTTGAATTTCATCTAAAAAAATATAAGGTTTTTGGGTCGGATTAATATAATAGATATATGCATATTTAATATCTTCTAATAGTTGCAAAGATAACTCGGATGCAAATCTTGGGTCTTCAAGATTTACAAATAAAATATTCTCTTTAGGTGTATTATTAGCAATTAAATGTTTAATATAGTTTAGTAAAATGGTTGATTTTCCACTTCGCCTAACACCTTTTAAAAAAATTATTTCATTAGTTTTAGATTTACTTTCTATCTCTAATTCATAAGAGGGTCTATTAAAACTCTCTTTAAAAGGTTTAGACCAAAAATTCCACTCTTCTAATACGGATATTATCTCTTGCTTATCCATAAATCACCTTTTTTCTATATAGATATGATAATTATAGCATAAAATTAGTCGATATACCGACCGATTTTAAAAATTATATAAGATTTTTTATTTTCTGCTCATTTTTTAAGTTTAAAGCTTGGGAATATTACAATTTGCATTTTTATATATTATATGTTATGATGTACATAAAAATGTAAGGAATTCTTATGCAAGTAGTTAGTATGACAGAAGCGAGAAATAATTTTAAAGAGATATTTGATAGTGTATATTTCAATAATGAAGAGGTAATTATTCATCGCAAAGGTAGAGAGAATGTAGTAGTTATCTCTTTAGATGAATATAACTCTTTAAAAGAGACAAATTATTTGTTAAGTTCACCTAAAAATAGAGAGATATTGCTTCGCTCTTTAGCAGATGCAAGAGCAGGTAATGTTGTTAAAAAAGAGCTTATCGAAGAATGAATATAACTTTTACAAATGATAGTTGGCAAGATTATTTATATTGGCAACAAACAGATAAAAAGATTTTAAAAAGAATAAATGCATTAATAAAAGATATAAAAAGAGAGCCGTTTGACGGTTTGGGAAAACCTGAGCCGTTAAAATATGAGTTAAGTGGTTGTTGGTCAAGAAGAATAACGGATGAGCATAGATTAGTTTATGAGATTAGATTAAATAATATTTTTATTATTTCTTGTAGGTATCACTATTAGCAAACGGCAAACTTCGAGCTTGAAAGTAAGATAATAGTGATACGCTTTATATCATATAGATATTATATTTATAGCATAAAATTAGTCGATACATCGACCGATTTTAAAAATTATATAAAATTTTTGCTTTTTTAAAATAAAAATCCCAATAATATGGCATTTTCTATCTATCTTAATAAATTTAATAAAGAACCGTTTTTTAAAGTTCTGTATATATCAAAATCGCTATCTATGCTAACGATATTTTTAATATTTTCTTTGTGCGCGATATACATCAAAGAGCTATCGGCAAAATCCATAGGCACATTGGTATATTTTCGTATCATTTCAATCATACTTTTTAGTTCATTTTGCTTTATATCGTAAATTTTAACCGCTCCAAGCTCTACCCATTTTAAAAAATCCATTTGAGCGTTCAGATTAAAATCTAACATATGCGTAACTTCGGTAATCACCGCCCAAGAGGTTATTAGCTCGCCTTCGTAATCTTTTAAAAACTCTAAAACTTTTGTATGGTATTTATCGCTTTTATCAAAAAGAGCAATTAGAGGACCGTTATCAATTAGCGCTATATTTTTCATTTAATTTTTGCTTTAGTTTTTGTTTATATGTTGTAGATAAATCGCCTCGGTTGCTTGAGTATTTGCCAAATAGCTCTTTTCCAAGTTCGTATGCGCTCTTTTTATTTTCTCGCTCTTTTATTTCAAAGTAAAGCATCAAAGCCTCTTTAACTATTTGGCTTTTTGTTTTGTTTTGCTCTTTGGAATAGCTATTTATTTTATTTTCTAAAAACTCATTTAACCTAATAGAAAGCATATTAACTCCTTGTATTACACATTGTAATACATTTAAATTTAAAATAAAATTAATTTAGGCTCAACTAACTAATATATCAATAGCGTTGATGTGACTTTTTTACTTATCCTATAAGTTACAAACTTTAGTGACATGCTTTATATAGATATTATCTTTATAGCATAAAATTAGTCGATACACCGACCGATTTTAAAAATTATATAATATTTTTGTTCTGTTCACATTTATTTTATGAATCTATTTAAATTTTTTTGGAAGTAATCTCTAATTTTCTCTTTAGATATATGCTCTTTTGGCTCAAGATGTTTTATGGTATCATCTTCTATATCGTCTATATAGAGCAAAGCAATAGCGAAAAGTTTAAAATTGATTCCTTCTAATATATTTTGACTATAATTAAACATTTCTTTTAAACCCATTCCGGATTTCAACAAAAAATATAAATCATAATAATCGCGATATTTAGCTCTTAAAAATAATGTATTTACCTTCATTGCCGCTATATTTTCGAGAGTTGAAAGATTAAATTTTTCTATTTTAGACGGCTTTAAAAATCCCCATTTTGCATTAAAAAAAGTTACCTTCACTCCATCTAAAAGCAAATCTATCTGTTCATCGGTTTGGTTTAAAACTTCTTTATTTTCAAAGTTTTGAATATACTTTAAAATCTCTTGCTTATCAAAACTATTTTCATAAGTAAAAAAGTCTAAATCTTCACTTTTTCGATGGCAAAGATGCATCGCCAAAGCCGAACCGCCCACTAAAACATATTTTTGCAAAAATGGGCAATCTTGCACCAACCTTTGCAAAAGTTTTTGAGTATTAGGAAGCAAGCATTTTAAGTTTTTCAGCTCTTGCATTTTTTATCTCTTTAAAATAGCTACTCTCAACATCCATATCAAAAAATACTCTTGCTATCATAAGATTTAGCTTAATAAATCTTTTATCGCTTTTTAGCTTTTCTTCCCATACACTTTTGATATACTTTTTATCGTATAGCCTAAAAGCTAAAATTAAATCGTCAAAATCGCCGTATTTTAAAAGATATTCCAAAAATATTTTATCTCCGATTTGCTCTAAAGTAATATCTTTTGCAAAAGACCAAAAGATGCCTTTGTTTTTTAGTTTGTTAAAAAGTTCTTGTTTTTGCATATTCGTTCCTTCGCTTTTATTTTTTATTATATCTAAATATTTAGCGCATAAATAAATATCAAAATCGATAGATAATGTCACAAAGGCTTTATCTTTAACTTTTTAGAAAGAGTGTCTTTAGCCTGCGAGTTTGCTTAAGTAGAATTTCACTGCGGCTTGCGATACCGATTGATACGGAGTAAACCTAAATTGTGCGAAAAGATACGCAAATTTTAAAAGCCAAAGATAGAGAAGATTAAAAGACGGCTTGAGGGAAGCTAAACCGTATGCCTAATTATTTTTGTATCTATCAAAGCTTTAAGTTCCTTTTCATTTATATCATTGACGATAATTAACTTTTGATTTTCAAAAACTACGCAAAGTTTATTATCTTTAATAAATAGCGGTAAAGATTCTTTATATGCTTTTTCTACTAAATCTTCTAAAGATACCAAATTATCATCAAAAGCTAAAAATAGACTTTTAAAATTAACTTCTTCAATAATATCTGTTTTAAAAGAGCCTAAATCATTTTTTAAAATAGTTTTTAATATATCAAAGTTTCTACCAAGATTTGCTAAAGTTTTAGCTACATCTCTTCTAACCCAATAGTTAATATTTTCATCTTTAATAATCTCAATTAAAGTATTTATAAATTCATCATCATTTATACCAAGATTTGCTAAAGTTTTAGCTACTTTTGCTCTAACATTAGAGTTAATATTTTCATCTTTAATAAATTCAATTAAAGTATTTATAAATTCATCAT
>CAZCOI010000133.1:0-2444 GCA_964500335.1 uncultured Nitratifractor sp. | reverse complement strand
GGCTCTTTAGAAGATACGCTTTTGCCTATAAGCTCACTATTTTCACTTGAATCAATCGTAACATTAAATTGATACTTATAATCACCCTTCCAAGGTGGCGCTGAGTCGGCTTTGAAAATATGACTATCCCACAAATCTTGGAACATCTTTAGATGCAGCAAATATTCATTATTTTGGCTATCAACAACAGCTATTGTTACATTACTCTCTCCATTAACATCAAATGCATTATCTATAAAAGCTGGATTGTTGTAAAAATTGTATGTAGTCTCACTAGAATCTCCTACTTCAAACTCAAATTTTTGAGTATTAACTGTATAATTTACCTCATTAAATTGTGGGAAAATCTATAAATTCTTAATAATTATCGCCGAATCTCCTATATCATAATAAGTATTCTCTTTATGCCCTTTATGATGAATCTTATAAGCATTAGAGCTATAAATACCTTGTGGTAAATCTTGATTATCGCTTTGTTCTATCCAAAATCTAAACTCAGTTTTGCCATCAATTGGACCGGTTGAGTCGTTTGGTGCAATTAATTTGCCATTATAGACTTTAGCGGCTCTTAATTTTAAAGTATAACTATCTCCATTTTCATTTTTTACAGGAATTTGAATAGTTTTATACCCCTCTTTACCCATATCTACACTATTTACATGCTCACTAAAATCACTTGCTGTAATAAATAGATTTTTAGATTCGCTATTTTCTATCTTGATAGTTTTTATAATTACAGCTTGTTTATCTTTAAACTCCACTTGCGAAATTAGAGCATTCTCATCTTGGAAAAATACCTTTAAGATATTTCTTTTAAGATCTTCGCTTGCACTCTGGCTATTTATTACTAAATTTTTCATCTGCTCTATAAAGTCGCTATCTTCTTCCCAATACCAATTAGCCACTCCCCAAAAGCCGTAGTTTTCAAAACCTTTAAGCGAGTTAAGCTCAAGCATTGTCTCAAGCACATCTTGGCTTTGAGCCTTCCAGTTCTCAGGCTTTTTTTCTTTTAGCATCTTAAACATCTCTTTATAGCCTATAATATCAAAATTGCTAAAGTTATCTTTTATAAACGCCAAAGATTTCTCTATTGCATTTGGTGTATTCTCTTTTACTAAAGCCGATACAATCCCCCAAGCAGTCGCTTTTTCGTAATCTTTTGTCATTATGGTGTTATTTTTTTCTAACTCTATCTCATCAAAACGCGACATATACTCATTTGCAAGCTCTAATACTTTATCTTCTTGCCCATTTTTTGCATAATAGATTGCAAGCTGATACCAAGGCGATGGATTTATAGGATAAGTCTCTATTGCGCTTCTTAATAAACTTTGAGTATTATTGCTATCAAGCTGTGCCAATCTTTGTAAAATCATCGAATTTGTTAAAGTGTTATCAAAACCGCCATTACCCTCTTTTAAACCATCTACAATACCATTTACCCTCTCTCCTCCATTGCTTCTTACATCTTTATCGAAACTATTAATATAAGGCTTTGTCAAGTTTGTTCCAAGATGCACCTTATCAAACGCACCTTGTGAAATTACAGCTTTATAGCCATCTTCTCTTTTTTCAATTTTAACTAATGCTCTATGAATTGGCTCTGCTCTACCAAGTGTTGGTTGTCCAAGGCAACTTCTACTATGTTGCTCTAATGTTCCTTGATGTCCGCAAATTCCACCATCTCTAACAATATTTGGCACACCAAACTCATGATGATAAGGCGATTTTACATACCATAAATTAGGGTCGTTCCAAGGGCGATTATAGGTTGAGTATGTAATTAATCTTTTTTTCTTATTCTCCTCGCTTGTATTTCCATACCCCAAATCATTAACCATCTGCACTCTTATATCTTCGTCATCTTCGAAAAATCTCTTTTTAACCCACTGGCAACCTTTCTCTTCATACCCTTCATCAAGAGCAAAAATATGCCAAGGTCTTTGGGTAATATCATCATTAATTAATGGCCAAAAATCCTCTTTTGGCGCTATTTTTGCAAGCTCAATAGCTCTTTTTGCAAGCTTATATGCACTAACTGCATTTACCTTATCTTGCCCATTTAAGCCAACTACTTTTCTTAGATACCCATCTAAAAACCAAATATCATACTGCGCACCAAGGTGATCTTCTTTAATCTCTTCAATATTGTCTCTAAAGTTTACAAAATACTCTTTATAACTTGTATAACCCTTTTGTGCCATATAGTTATCTATTAACTCTTTTAACTCGCTATTATCTCTTGGGCTCTCACCTTTTATTTTTAAATATATATTTATTAAAGGCAGTTGCAAGTTATGGTTCTGTATCAAATCAAGTAGCGGTGCATTTTTTAAATCTACTTCTTTTTTTATTGCATTTGCTAAATATACATTAAAGTAATATTCATTACATCTTCTAATAATCTCTCTTTCATAAGCATTTAAATCATACTTTTTATCTCA
>CAZCOI010000132.1:0-12644 GCA_964500335.1 uncultured Nitratifractor sp. | reverse complement strand
GGTAATGGCGCTTTAGCTGAGCCATTAGAGATTTATTATGAAACAGTTAAAAGTATCTTAAAAGATAAATTTTGGGAAAATAGAAAAGTAGTAGTAAGTGGTGGAGGCACAAGAGAATCAATTGATGATGTGCGATTTATTGGAAATCACTCTAGCGGGAAAATGGCAAATGCTCTAGCTTTAGCGCTATATTTAAAAGGTGCAGATGTCTGCTTGGTTACAACCAAAAAAGATACCACACTTCCAAGCAATATATACACACTTGAAGTTGATAGTGCAAATGAAATGCAAGAGTATATAACAGACTGCATAAGAGTAGCAAAAAAGGGTAAAGTTAGCAAAGCTAGCCTAAATAATCCTCAAGCTGTAGAAGTTATAAGAAAAACTCCTTATCTTTTTATGGCTTCAGCTGTTGCAGACTATAGACCAAAATATCCACAAAATGGAAAACTAAAAAAAGAGATGCTAGGTGATGAGTGGAATTTAGAACTAACTAAAAATAACGATATACTAAAGAGTTTAGATAAAGATGGTATTATTACAGTAGGATTTAAAGCTGAAAAAGATGAAAACAAAGCATTAGATAATGCAAAAAGAGCTTTAAAAGATAAAAATATAGATGCAATTTGTCTAAATATTTTAACTAAAAATAATAATTTTGGGAGTGATTATAATAAAGTTACTTTTATTACAAAAGATAGCATAAAAGAGATTTCACTAAAACCAAAGATTAATGTAGCATTTGATATATTAGAATTTAGCAAAGAGTTGGAGAAGTAGTTGGAAAATAGATTAGAACACTTAGCTATTATTATGGATGGTAATGGCAGATGGGCAAAACAGAGAGGTTTAAAGAGAGTTAAAGGGCATGAAAAGGGTGCTGAGGTAGTTCGAGATATTACAACATATTGTGCAAAAAATAGTGAAATTAAAACTCTAACTCTTTATGCTTTTAGTACAGAAAATTGGAAACGCCCAAAATTAGAGGTTGAATTTTTAATGAAACTTTTAGATAGATATTTAAAAAATGAGTTAGAGATATATCAAAAAGAGAATGTAAAGTTTGAGACTATCGGTAATTTAGAGCCATTCTCTCAAAAATTAAAAGATAGAATTAAAAAGACTAAAGAGGCTACAAAAAATAATAGTGCATTAACTCAAATAATTGCGCTAAATTATGGGGCTCAAGATGAGCTTTTAAGAGCAATAAATAGAGTTTGTAAAAATAGTACAACAATTACAAAAGATGCTTTAGAAGAGGCTCTTGATACGCCCTATAAAAATATAGATTTATTAATTAGAACAAGTGGTGAGCAGAGAGTTTCAAATTTTTTATTATGGCAAATTGCTTATGCTGAGTTTGCATTTACTAATACTTTATGGCCAGATTTTACACCTAAAGAACTTAATGATATAATTGCAGAATATAAAAATAGGGAGAGAAGATTTGGCGCAATATAATATTTTGGTTACACTTTTTGTATTTTTATTTGGTATATCATTTGGCTCATTTTTAAATGTATTAATATATAGAATTCCAAAAGAGCTTAATATATCTTATCCTCCTTCGGCTTGTACAAGTTGTGGTAATAAACTTAAGTGGTATCATAATATTCCAATTTTTTCATGGCTTTTTTTAAAAGGAAGATGTAGCTTTTGCAATGAAAAAATTTCAGTTAGATATCCAATCGTTGAACTATTTAATGGTCTAATCTGGGTAGCAATCTACTATAAATTGGGTTTGACTTGGTATATGCCATTTGTTGCTCTTAGCTTTTCAATGCTTTTAGCACTTAGTATGATAGATTTAGAATATTTTGCTGTACCAGATAATTTAAATTTTGCCGCTCTTATTTTTGCACTAATTAACCCAAACTTTTTAAATAGTATTTTAGATGCAATCTATGCGGCAGTTGGCTTTTTTATTTTAGGCTTTTTAGTTAGCAAACTTGCTAAAAAAGATGCACTTGGAGAGGCCGATATAATAGTTGCGGCTACTATGGCGGCACTTTTGGGGTATCCTGCATTTTTTATTGCTATGTTTATCTCAGCGATATTAGCAATAATCCCTTCACTATTTGCAAAAGATACTATGGTTCCTTTTGTACCATTTTTAGCACTTGCAACACTTATAACATATCTTGGTAAAGAGTGGCTTTTAGAACTATTAAAGGTATTAATGTATGGCTAAATTAAAAGCTTATTTGCTAAATAATTTTATTAAGAGTTTTTCAACTCTATTTATACCTTTTTTTATAATTATGTCACTAATATATATTATAAATATCTCTAAATTATCTGCTAGAGTTACCCTTGAATTTAGCGATTTTTTAATGCTTTATATGTATGTTTTACCAGATATTATATTTTCCACTTTACCTTTAACATTTTTAGGTGCAGTAATTAACTCTTTATCTAATTTATCTGAGAATAATGAGACAATGGCAATTTTTTCTGTAGGAGTTACTCCTAAAAAGATATTAAATTATCTATTGCCTACAGCTATACTATTTACTTTAATTATTACAATAATTGCTATATTTATTACACCTTATACAACTCAAAAGATGAAAAATTATAGAAATAAAAAGATATATGAATCAAAACTAAAGATTCTTCCTAAAAAGCTTAGCCAAACATTTGGTAAGCATCATGTATTTATTGATGAAAATATTAATGGCATCTTTAAAAATGTTACGATGTTTACAGAGAATAATGATGGACATGTTCAAATACTTCTTTCGAAAAATGGCTTTATTAAAAACGATACTAATAGCAGTAGTTATTTAAATTTAGATAATGGAACTTTATATAGAACTAAAGATAATGGATTTAATGTAGTAAATTTTAAAAATATGAAAATATATAACAGTTCAAAGTATTACTCTAAAAAGATACTTCCAACAAAAGATTATTGGATAGAAAATAGAGCAAAGTTTTATTACTATTTATTAATTTCGCTCTCACCTTTATTGTTGATAATTTTATATATCTCTTTTGGAATATATAACCCTAGATATCAAAAAAATAGATCTGCATTTTATATATTGGCTAGTATATTGTTAATTTATATTCCTGCAATTATAACAAGAAAATTGGATAATATATACTTTTTATTTGGTGTCTTACTATTTTGGATTATTTTATCTATATTTATATTTAAAAATAAGATTTTAAAGAGATATTAATTTGAGAGTAAAAGCTACAATTAGCTATGATGGTTCAAAATTTTTTGGCTTTCAAAAACAAAACAATACTCCAAATACTGTAGTAGAGAGTTTACAAAAAGCTTTAGTAAGCTTAGGAGTTAATAGCAAAATTGTAGGAAGTGGTAGAACCGATAAAGGGGTTCATGCAGTTGGTCAAGTAGTTCATTTTGATATACCAGCTTTTTGGGAAGATAAGAGCCTAATTGAGTTAAAAAATAGATTAAACCAAAAATTAAAATATATAAAAGTAAAATATATAAAAATTGTAGATAGCTCTTTTCATGCTCAATATAGTGCAAAAGTTAGGATTTATAGATATTTAATTAAAAGCTCATCTTTAAAAGTATTTGAACAAAATTATGTAAGTTATTATAAAATTGATAATAAAACTCTTTTTTATAAAGCCTTAAAATTATATGAGGGCAAATACAATTTTAAATACTTTAAAAAAGAGGGCTCTATTACTAGTAGCAATTTAAGAGAAATTTATAAAGTAAAAATCAGAAAGATTAATAGCTATTATGCAATATATTTTTATGCAAATGGCTATCTAAGAAGCCAAGTTAGAATGATGGTAGAAGGTGCATTAAAGGTTCAAAAAGGTGATATTAGTTTAGAAAATCTAAAAGAGCAGTTAAATTTGAAAAGTAGATATTTTACAACTCTTGCAAAGCCTCAAGGGCTCTACCTATTAAGGGTTATTTATTAGTTTTGCTATTTGCTCTTTGTTTGCAAGCATTTGTATCTATACAAAAATAGCCTTTTCCTTTCTTAGCTGGTTTTAGCTCATCTTCATTACTATTACCACATTTTTTACAAACTTTTTTATCTAAATTATCTTCTTGCATCTGCTTTTCTATCTTTTCTGGCTTCATTGCAGGAAATAGCAATACATCTCTAATAGAGTGCTGATTTGTTAGCATCATAATAAGTCTATCAATTCCAATACCCTCGCCTGCTGTTGGAGGCATAGCATAACTTAGAGCTCTTACAAAGTCAATATCCATATGCATAGCTTCATCATCACTATCTTTTTGGGCAACTTGAGCTTTAAATCTTTCATATTGGTCAATTGGGTCATTTAACTCATTAAATCCATTTGCTATCTCTTTTCCTGCAATAAAAAATTCAAATCTATCTGCTATTTGAGAATCGTTGTCATTTCTTCTAGCAAGAGGGCTGATATCTATAGGATAGTGAGTTAAAAAAGTTGGATTTATTAAATTTTTCTCAACAAACTCATCAAAAATCTCCTCTTGGAGCTTACCTATAGATAGATTAGAGTCTGCCTCAATATTGTTCTCTTTTAAAAAGCTTAGCAGATACTCTTTATCTCTAACTTTATCTTTTGGAATATTTGCATACTCAACTAATGCATCTTCCCATTTGATTTGTTTAAATGGGGTTGAAAAATCTATCTCATACTCTCCATATTTCAAAGTTTTAGGAAGATTTAATTCATTAATTAATCTTTCAAAAAGCTCTTGAGTTAGATTAATTAAATCTTCATAAGTATGGTATGCCCAGTAAAACTCAAGCATTGTAAACTCTGGATTATGAGTATGGTCTATTCCTTCATTTCTAAAGTTCCTATTAATCTCAAATACTGCTTCCATTCCACCAACTACTAATCTTTTTAAATATAGTTCTGGTGCAATTCTTAAGTATCTTTCAACTCCTAAAGCATTATGATGAGTTATAAATGGTCTAGCATTTGCACCTCCAGGAATTGGATGCATCATTGGGGTTTCTACTTCTAAAAAGCCTTTCTCTTCAAAAAATCTTCTAACAATTGATACAATTTTAGACCTTAACTTAAATAGGTTCTTAACCTCTGGATTTACAATCATATCTAAATATCTTTGACGATATTTAATCTCTTGATCTTGTAATCCATGAAACTTCTCTGGCAATGGAGAGATGGCTTTAGTCACAATTTTTAAATCTTTACAATAAAGAGTAAGTTCTCCTGTTTTTGTAACAAAAGGATATCCTGTAGCTTGAATAATATCTCCAACTTCAAATAGTTTTTTGGCAATATTATTATAAAATCCTTCTGGTAAATCATCTCTATTGTAGTAGATTTGAACCAATCCATCTTCATCTTCAATTTTAGCAAATGCCGCTTTTCCCATAATTCTAATAAACTTTATTCTACCTGTTAAGGTTACTTCTACATCTTTATTCTCTTTTACTTCATCATCTAAATTCTTAAGCTCTTCAAATTTTGTTAAAAACTCTTTTGAAGAGATACCTTTTTTTATATTTTGAGGATATGGATTTATACCTTGTTCTTTTAGACTCTCTGCTTTTTTAATTCTTTCTTGAATATATTGATTATCAAATATCAACTCTTCTTCTCCTTTATTTTTTTATAACAGCTATCACAATACCCAATAATTTTCATTGTATGATCAACCATATGAAAATTATATTTTTTTGAAACAACCTTTTGTTGCTCTTCTATTATATTATCGACAAACTCAATAATTTTACCGCACTCTAAACAAATTAGATGGTCATGATGATGTTTATGACCTATCTCATATTTTTTGCCATCTTTTCCAAAAGAGATAGATTCTACTAAATTTTCTTCTTCAAAAAGAGCTAAAGTTCTATATATTGTTGCAATCCCAATATTTTCTGCTGGAAACTCTTTTTTAACTAGCATTAAAATCTCTTCTGGAGTATGATGCCCTGAGTGAGTATAAAGAGTTTTTAAAATAACCTCTCTTTGTTTTGTATATTTTAGGTTGTTATTTTTTAATACTCTTTTTAGCTCATCTAAAAGCTGTTCATACTCTTTCACTTTACTATTCCTAGTGTGTTAAATCTTTTGTCTTATTATTCTCTAAATTTTTACTCTCTTCTTTAGCAGAAGTAGTTTTGTTTATATCTTGAGTAGTTTTATTAGTAGTTATATTACTCTCATTATTATCTTCTTTTACTACACTGCTATTATTTTCTTCTTTAACAACACTATTATTAGTATCTTTTATATTAGTTTGATTATTCTCTACAATATCTTTAATATTTGTTACTACTTCGTTTGATGTATTTAAAATTAAAGCACCGCTACTCTTTAATAGTGGATAGAGTCTGCTACTATCTAAAGTATTTTTAAACTTATTTACAACTTGAGGTTTTGAAGATAGACCAAAAACAATTAATGAAAAAACAAAAAATAGTGTTATCATCTTTACTAACATTCCACCTAATCTACTAGCGCCAGATAGATAATCTGCACTACTTAAAGATTCGATAAGTTTATATATAAGTTTTGCTACAATAAATATAGCTAAAAATATAACTAAAAGTGAAATAAGCTCTAATAGAGGCATAGAGAGTGTACCTAAAAAGTTATCATGTAAATAGGTAGCTAAAAGCTTTTTATAGTAAGAGGCAATAAATAGACCACCAATCAAACCAATAGCATTAAACAACTCTTTAATAAAACCACTAAGCAATCCTTTTATTGATAATAAAAGTATTAGCCCAATCACACCAACATCAAATAGATTAAATCCCAAATTATCCATAATTAAACCCTTTTTTTATGCTAAACCCAACTGTCTTTTTAACTCATCTGGATAGTAAGCATAATTTATTGCATCTTCAACCTTTATTATACCCTGATTTACTAAATTTACTAAATTTTTTGTTTGAGTCTGCATACCAGATTTTGCTTGACCTAACTGCATAGTTGAGTATATTTGGTGAACTTTATGTTCACGAATAAGGTTAGCAACCGCATCATTATTTATCATAATCTCCCATGCGGCAACCCTGCCACCGCCAATTTTTGGGATAAGAGCTTGCGAAATAACTGCCTGAAGAGAACTAGCTAACATTGCTCTAATTTGACTCTGCTCTGCCGCATCGAAACTATCTATAATACGGTTAATACTCTTAGGTGCAGAGTTTGTATGTAGCGTTCCAAAGACTAAGTGTCCTGTCTCTGCCGCTGTAAGAGCCGCCGCTATTGTTTCGCTATCACGCATCTCCCCAATAAGTATAACATCTGGGTCTTGTCTTAAAACATATTTTAATCCCGATGTAAAATTCTCTGTATCACTTTCTACCTCTCTATGAGATATAGTAGATTTTATTGGAGTGTGTAAAAACTCTACTGGGTCTTCAATAGTTACAATATGTTTATAGTGCTTTCTATTAATCTCATGAATCATTGATGCTAAAGTAGTCGATTTACCAGACCCTGTAGGACCAGTAACTAAAACCAATCCGCGATGAAGCTTTGTTAAATTAACAAATACTTCAGGAGCATTTATCTCTTCTAATGTTGGCGTTTTTGTAGGAATTGGTCTAAGAGCCGCAGATAAAGAACCCATTGTTTTATAGATATTAAAACGGAATCTTGCATCTTCCCCAAATGCAAACATTCCATCTACTTCACCTTTTGTTTTTAATTTTTTTATCTGTCTTTCATTAAGCATTGGGTAGCATAAATCCTCAACATCTTTAGGTGATAATTTTGGGTAATTAATCTTTTTTAAAGCTCCATCAATTCTAAGTGATGGATGGTCACCTGTGTTTAAGTGTAAATCTGAAGCCTTATTGTCAATTACAGCTTTAATTAAAGGGGCAATTTTTAACTCTGACATAACTTTACTCTATAATTGCTGGAACTATGAAGAAGTTATCTTCACTTAATGGTGCATTTTTAAGAATAGATTCATTAATTTGTTTATTGCAATAAGGCTCATCTTCTCTAAGTGGGGTACCACCTTCTAATGTTGAAAAATAGCTATCAATATTTGAAGTATCTAATTCGCTTAAATTCTCTACATATTCAAGTATATCAGATAGCTGTGAAATTATCTCTTCCCTTTTGCTATCAGAAATGTTTAAATGTGAAAGATTTTCCAATTTTTCTAATAATTTATTATCCAATTTCACTATATTACACCTTTTTAAATAAGATATGTAAATTATATTAAAAAATAGTTTAAAGCTTTATGTAGTATGATATAATTCAAAGAAAAAAAGGATTTAATAGTGAAACAAATAGATATGAGCTCTCCTGAATTTTTAGAAGAGTTAGAAAAAACTAAAAAATTTACAGATAAAGTAAATAAAAATTTTGGTTGGGTTTACCATCCTGAAGCTGAAGTTGTAGAGGGTGTTCAGTTAGGGCTTGCAAGACATAAAATGTTATATGGCAAAAGATATTGCCCTTGTTTTATGGTAATAGAAGAAGATGGAAAATTTAAAAGTGCTGATGATAGAGTATGCCCTTGTAAACCTGCAATTGAAAAAGAGATTCCAAATGAGGGTAAATGCCACTGTGGAATTTTTTGTACACCAGAGTTTGCACAAAAATATAAAGAAGAAAATAGTAAATAGAGGTTAAATTTTGCAAAATTTAGATGTAATTGATCTTTTTTTAAAGTTATTAAGTGCCAAATCAGTCACACCAGATGATGGCAAACTTTTAGATTTTATTCAAGATTATTTAGATGATTTTGAAGCCATTAGAGTTGATAGAGGTGGAGTTAAAAATCTATTTTTAACAAAAAAGTTTGGTAAAGGTGAGCATCTATGCTTTGCTGGGCATGTGGATGTTGTTCCAGCGGGTGATGGATGGGATAGTGACCCATTTGTACCAAAAATAGAAGATAAAAAAATATATGCAAGAGGCGCTCAAGATATGAAAAGCGGTGTAGCCGCATTTTTATATGCTATTAAAGAGACAAAAGAGTTTAATGGAAGATTATCTATACTGCTAACATCTGATGAAGAAGGTGATGCAATATATGGTACAAAAATAGTTTTAGAAGAGTTAAAAAAGATTAATTTAATGCCAGATTATGCTATTGTAGCAGAACCAACTTGTGAAAAGATTTTTGGAGATGCTATTAAAATTGGCAGAAGAGGCTCAAATAATGGTATTATTAAAGTTATAGGAAAGCAAGGTCATGCGGCTTATCCTAATAAATCTATTAACCCTATTAATTTAATTGCACCAATATTGCCTAAAATTGCAGGAGCAAATTTAGATAATGGTGATGAGTTTTTTGAACCAAGTAAATTTGTAATTACTGATATTAGAGCTGGAATGGAGGTTACTAATGTAACTCCTGGTCTGCTTAAGCTTATGTTTAATGTAAGAAACTCAACCGCAACAACTCCAAAAGATATAGAAGATTTTGTAAATAACAATTTTAGTGGATTAAATTATGAATTTGAGCTAAAAGCCTCTTCTAAACCTTTTATGACAAATCCAAATAGTAAAATTGTAAAACTTTTAACAACTTCTATTAAAGATGAGTGTAATATAGATACCAAATTATCAACTGCAGGAGGAACAAGCGATGCAAGATTTTTTGGCGAGTTTGGTGTAGCAACAGTTGAATTTGGGGTAATTAATGATACAATACATGCACCAAATGAGAGAACCTCTATTAATGAGGTAGAGAGTTTATATAAAGTATTTAAAAGAGTTATTAAAGAGTTTTAATGAATATAGAAGAGATTGTAATAGTTACTTTTATTATTGAAATTATAGAGCTAATGTTGCAATATAGTGCTACTTTAAAAGGCTCTCTATTTAAAATATATAGCTATTATCAAAAGAGTCCTTTTATTTTCTTTTTTTCAAATATTGGATATATTTGGCTTTTATTTATATCTATAAATTATGGTGTTTTTAACTTTGCTTTTGTTTTAGCAATTATTTTAAAAAGTTTTGATATTTTTACAAAAATTCATCTAATTCAAAAACTATTTTTAAAACCAGATAATAGTTATATAAATGAAATTTCACCAGTTTTAGAGAGTAAAACACCATTTTGGGTTTGGTTGATTGGACCTTTAACATATCCATATATTGTATATGTAGCTCTATCATAAGGTTAGCAATGGAGATTATTTTAGGAAGCAGTCCACTTTTAGAAGCAAACTCTTTATCAAAGAGTTTTGATTATGAACTATTTAATAATTTATCATTATCTCTTTATCCAAAACAGAGTGTTAGCGTTATGGGAAGAAGCGGTAGCGGCAAATCGACACTACTGCATATTTTATCAACCCTACTTAAGCCAGATAGTGGTAGTGTACAAATTTTAGATAAAGATATTTACACCTTGAAAAATAGAGAAATAGAGCTTATTAGAAGAAAATATATTGGAATAATTTTTCAATCTCACTATCTTTTTAAAGGTATGAGTGCACTAGAGAATATTGAATCTGCAACACTGCTTTCACAAACTAAAATAGATAAAAAAATATTTCAGATGCTAGAGATAGATCATGTTATAAATAAAAAAGTGGGTGAATTATCTGGAGGACAGCAACAAAGAGTCTCAATAGCAAGAGTTCTTAGTAAAAAACCAAAAATTATTTTTGCAGATGAACCAACAGGAAATTTAGATAAAGAGACTGCCAATATTGTAATGGAAGCTCTAAATATATATATTCAAGAGAATAATTCAGCTCTATTTTTAGTAACTCACGATTTAGAGATAGCCCAAAAAACACAAAAAATATATTTATTAGAAAATAAAAGATTAAATATAAGATAAAAACCTCTTTTATATGATATAATATTAAAAACTATTAAAGAGGGGTTAAAGATGAGAAGAGTTTATATTGCTATGTTTATGCTAGCATTTATCTTTAATAGCTGTATTTCAATAAAAAGACCTTTTTTTAACCGCTCGTCTATTGAGATTAAAGAGGGATATCTATCTTTAAAAAATATTAATCAAAATTTAGAAAAACAGATGCCAATAGTTGAAAAGATTGGCTCTAATGAGATAAAAATAGTTTCTGTTACTACATTCGCTTCAGATGATGGAAAATCTTTGGTAACTGAAGTTGAATTTATATTTACAAGTTTCCAAATACCAGAAGGCTTACCAGCAATTGCTAGAGTTAAAAGCTCAATAGAGTATAACCCAAGAACAAAAGAGTTTAAATTTGCAAGAATCTCAGCACCTGAAATAAAGTTTTTAAAAGAGAGTCTTTTAGAGTATGTAACCCCTCAACAAAGAAAATTTATTCCAGATACAATTGTTCTTAAGTTATATAGTTTAGTTTTACATAAATCTAAAAGAGCTCTTAGACCAATGCAAAGCTTTAGTGTTAAAGAGGGAAAAATAAAAATTGTCTTTAGATAATTAATAAATTCATAACATTTTTATTAAAATTAAGATATAAATTCACTATTAATTTAGTTATTTTATTCTAAGGAATCTTATGAGTTACGAAATAGAAAAGTTTGATCCGGAAATTTTTGAAGCAATAGAGAGTGAGCTTAAAAGACAAAATGAACATTTAGAGATGATTGCAAGCGAAAACTTTACGCTTCCAGCTGTTATGGAGGCAATGGGTAGCGTATTTACGAATAAATATGCCGAAGGTTACCCAAATAAAAGATATTACGGCGGATGCGAATATGCCGATAAAGTAGAGCAAGTTGCAATAGATAGATTATGCAAACTTTTTGATTGTAAGTTTGCAAATGTTCAACCGCACTCTGGTAGCCAAGCAAATGGTGCTGTATATGCGGCGCTTTTAAAACCTTACGATAAAATTTTAGGTATGGATTTAAGCCACGGCGGACATTTAACTCACGGCAGTAAACCAAGCTTTTCTGGTAAAAATTACCAAAGCTTTACATATGGCGTAGAGCTTGATGGAAGAATAAATTACGATAAAGTTAGAGAAATAGCAAAAATTGTTCAGCCAAAAATTATAGTTTGCGGTGCGAGCGCTTACGCTAGAGAGATAGATTTTAAAAAGTTCCGCGAAATTGCAGATGAAGTTGGTGCAATTTTATTTGCTGATGTTGCTCATATTGCGGGGCTTGTAGTTGCGGGTGAGCATATGAGCCCATTCCCATATGCCGATGTTGTAACAACTACAACTCATAAAACCTTAAGAGGGCCAAGAGGCGGAGCTATTATGACAAACAACGAAGAGATTGCCAAAAAGATAAATTCGGCAATCTTTCCGGGTCTTCAAGGCGGTCCGCTTGTGCATGTAATTGCGGCAAAAGCGGTTGGATTTAAATATAATTTAAGCGATGAGTGGAAAGATTACGCAAAGCAGGTTAAAGCAAACGCAAAAATTTTAGCCGAAGTTTTAATTAATAGAGGTTACGATATAGTAAGCGGCGGGACCGATAACCATTTAGTTTTAGTTAGCTTTTTAAATAAAGATTTTAGCGGTAAAGATGCGGATGCCGCACTTGGAAATGCAGGAATTACGGTAAATAAAAATACGGTTCCGGGAGAGACAAGAAGCCCATTTGTAACAAGCGGTATAAGAATTGGCTCTCCGGCACTTACCGGAAGAGGTATGAAAGAAAAAGAGTTTGAGTGGATTGCAAATAAAATTGCCGATATTTTAGATGATATTAATAATAGTGAGCTTCAAGCAAAAATTAAGCAAGAAGTAAAAGAGTTAGCAAGT
>CAZCOI010000131.1:0-1648 GCA_964500335.1 uncultured Nitratifractor sp. | reverse complement strand
TTTAATTTCGCTAAAAAGCGTAGCAAGCCTTGCAATTCCACCAAGAGTGACTTTCTCTTTTTTGCCGCTGTTATTTAAATCGGCTTTTGTCTCTATTGGCTCTAAAGCTCCTT
Organism: uncultured Nitratifractor sp.; assembly: GCA_964500335.1. GTDB lineage: Bacteria > Campylobacterota > Campylobacteria > Campylobacterales > Sulfurovaceae > JAADEQ01. The sequence goes on along the minus strand of CAZCOI010000131.1, from coordinate 1,535 downwards.
GCAAATCGCCCGTTCCAATAATAGTAATTACTTTTGCATTAGCTAAAACAAAAGTTATTATAAAAGCTAAAAATAGTCTCATCTATTCTCCTTTAATTCATTATAGCCCATATCTCATTGCCATAATCTTTGCTTCCTTTTAAGTAAGTCTCTTCTACACAACTTCTATTGCCTTTTTTATAATTAACGCGACTAATATTATCAATTGTGCCTTTTGCTACTATCTTTTTAAAACCCAAATTTTTGCACCTAAATTTAGGGTTTTGCAAAAGCGTAAAACCAAAATTTTTGTTTAATCTTTTAATTTCACTTATTGCTTCGTGCGAAATATTTATCTCTATATTTATATATTTATAGCTACTTAAATCTTTGGCAAATATAGCAATTGGTATTAGAAATATCAACTTTTTCATTATGCTACCTCATACATCTATCTAAATCTCTCATACTCTTTGCTTTGCTAATACAAGGCTTTGCATTTATAATAAAATCAAGCTCAGAGATTAGCTCTTTTTTTACACTGCTACTCCAACTATTTGGATACTCTGTTTGGCTCAAAATATCTGGTGGCAATACATTTTTATCGCATTTTTTAATGTCTTTTAAGCTGTTTGCTGCCTTATAACAAGGCTTAACCTCTTTTGCATACTTAGCAAAATTCAAAAGTTTTTGCTTCTCTTTTTTAAAGCTGCTACCTATTGAAGTCTGTTTCATATTTGCAAGCTCTTTCATAGCCTCTTGCATTTTTTGCATCTGTGCAGCATCCATTCCAGCTCCCAAGCCTCCAGCAGAGTAAAGTTCTACAATCTTAAATTTTGGTAGCTCAAAAGCTTTGCTATCAATTTTTGCATCAAAATCTATCTTTGTTGCAACTGTGTTTGTAATATTGCCCATAATATTTGTGCTCATTTTCAAAACAATACCTTTATACAAGCACTCTTTTACTCCATTTCCAAGCTGCCAAACATCACATTTATACCCCAAAACCTTATCTACTCCAATCTTTTTCCCGCCTGTATTGCTAAGAAGTGCATCTGTATACTCTTCAAAACTCTTCCCATCTTGCATACTCTTTAGCATCTTTATGGGATTTGGAACTTTTGTTATCTTTTTTCTTTTAAAATCGACGCTATATAAAAAGTCATCTTTTTTAATCTCTAGCTTATGCTTCTTGTCAATCTTTGTATTGCCCATAATATTTTGCTTGGTTATGCTGTTTTCTTCACTACTTTCAAGCAATCCATAGTTATCAAAAATCATCCTCTTTTTAGCAATCATCTCATTAGATCCTAAGCCTCCCATATTCATTTTGCTAGTTGTTTTATACTCAATAATTCCACTCTTTACATCATATACTTTAAAATCTGCACCACAAATCAAACCTGTTAAAAATATTACTAAATATAACTTTTTCATAAACTCTCCTTATCTTGAAAAATTATCTAAATCCTTAGATAAATCTTTAAATTTTTTATCTGCACTTCCACTATCTTGCTTCTTATTGCCACCAAGCATCTGCCCCATCTGCTTAATCA
>CAZCOI010000130.1:0-2756 GCA_964500335.1 uncultured Nitratifractor sp. | reverse complement strand
CGGAGGAGCTGAAATTTTTGCCGAAGATGTAAGAGATAAAATTTGCAAAGGCAAAGTTAGCTCTAAAGATTGGCTAAAAATTCACAAGCTTTGGCACAAAATGGGTAAAGAGAGTAACGCAACAATGCTTTTTGGGCATATTGAGAGTCGCGAAGATAGAATTGATCATATGAACCGCTTAAGAGAGCTTCAAGATAAAACCGGGGGCTTTAACTCTTTTATTCCGCTTGTATATCAAAAAGAGAACAACTATTTAAAAGTGGAAAAATTCTTAAGCGCAAATGAGATTTTAAAAACATACGCAATTAGTAGAATATTTTTAGATAACATTCCTCATATAAAAGCTTACTGGGCAACTTCTACAATAAACTTGGCTCTAATTGCGCAAGAGTTTGGAGCCGATGATCTTGATGGCACTATTGAGAAAGAATCAATCCAAAGCGCTGCTGGAGCTAAAAGCGCAAATGGTATGGAGCTTCAAACCTTTGTAGATATGATAAAAAACAGCGGTTTTATCCCTGTTGAGAGAGATAGCTTGTATAACGAGATAAAGATTTGGTAAAGCATTACTTTTTACACAAACTTTTTCTGTTAAATTAAAGTTAAAACCTATTGTATAATCAAATTTTAACCACACTTCTTATAGATAAAAATAGAGACTTTTAAAGGGCTACTTTTTTGCCAGCATTAATCTAAGATAGCCTTTAAAATAGCTCTTTGTCTCAAACTCTCTAAAGCCAGCATTTTTTAGCATATTTTGCAAGTTTTTATTGATAAAATCTTCAGCTAGTGGGCACTCTACTTTTCTAATAGCAAAGCGAATATAAAAAGGTGCTCTATCGACACTAAACTCATTATAATCTAATATTGCAAAGACTCCTCCATCTTTTAGCAAAGAGTATGCATTTTTAATAATTTTTTCTCTATTATCTTGGGTAAAGCCGTGCAAAACAAAAGAGATAAATACAACATCATACTTTTTACTCTCTTTAAATGGCTCTAAAATAGATTGATTTACAAGCTTGATATTATCATAGATTTTGCTTTTGTTTAAAAACTGCCTGCTCATCTCTTCGCCAATCTCTACGCCTATTATATTGCCGCTATTTTTAATAAATTTGCGCATTATTAGAGCATTTTTACCTGTGCCAGCACCAAAATCTATAATATTATCACCCTCTTTTAGCCCAATATCTGCTATTGCTTTGTTTATAAAGCCCTCATACCATCCAAGGGTTATAATATTCATCAATTTATCATAATGCTTTGCTTCAAAGCCTGTTACCTCTACTTTTGACTCCTCTTGAGTTGGCTCTTTTGATTGAGTTTTTTTAATAGTTTTTAGCGCCTCTTTAATACAGCTAAAATTAAAGCTAAATGCTTTTACTCTTGTAATATAGTCGCTATAGTTGCTAAATCTTTTAACTGTTTGTGGCTCTTCAAAAGCAAGCACAAAAAAGAGTGCTCCTGCTACTCCCCAACCGCTTGCAATTATAGAGGCTACATTTCCCCACATTAGTGCAATAGAAAGAGGCAACAAGCCAAGAGCTAAGTGCATAGGGTGGCGCATACACTTATAGATACCCAAATCTATAAACTTATCTGGCCAAAAGTGCTTATTTTGCATATCTTGATGAGCATATAGCTTTAGGGTTCTGCCTGCAATTGAAGCAAGAGCCATAGAGTAAACAAATAGCAAAAGCCCAGCTACAAAAGCTAAAAAACTCCAAAAGCCACCAAGCTTAATATCTATAAAAAACCCAGGTAACAACACTATAAATAAAGATACTATCCAATATATAAACTTCCAAGCCATTTTAACTCCTTGTTGCAATTAAAAATATATACTCTTTGCCTGTAATTGTAACTTTAAATTGCTTTTATTGTGGCTTTATAGATATTTAGAAATCAAAAAGATAGCCTATTAAGCTATCTTAATAGGCATAGTTATAAAACTTAGAATTAAATTCATCACAAGAGTATTTTTTAAAATCATTTTCATTAACACCAACAGATACTGTTAAATCACTATTATATACAATCTCTATTTTTGAATTATTAGCACCTTCTATAAGTACTTTTCCACTTGTTGGACAATCATCATGAGAATTTCCTGCTATTTTAGTTTGAGTAGTTATTTTACTCCATTTGCCAACACTATAGAATTTTACATTACCATTTACTATTTCTTCAACATTTGAAGAGTGTACATCAAATTGAGTATATACATTATTTAACTCACTCTTTTTATTATTTACCCTATAAGTTAAAGTAGCATTAGATTTTATAACAGCACTACTACTATTTTCACTATAATAAATATCACCACTTTTTATATTATACTCATACTCTTTACTGCTATTTTTTATAACATCAAAATTATTAAACTCTAAAACATCTATATAATTACTTGTAACTGCTTTATACAATATTTTTCCATTTAAAATAACATTTTCTCCTGTAACTTTACAATCATTAAAAGTAGTCTCTTTAACACCGCCTCCTTTATCTATATTATCTTTACTTCCATTCTCACAACTTGCAGACACATATGTTGATAAATCTGCTAATACCATAGCACTTCTATTAGCTAAGCCAAATCCTTTAATAACTTCTTCTGCATTATTTGTAGTTATTGTAACTAAATCTTCTGAGCTAGAAGAGCCTCCTCCACCTCCACATCCAACGGTTATAAACCCTGTTAATATAACAGCAAATATTTTTAAAATAGCATTTTTCATCTTTTGCCTCCTTTT
>CAZCOI010000129.1:0-7500 GCA_964500335.1 uncultured Nitratifractor sp. | reverse complement strand
TCTTTTGGTAAGATATCTGTAAATCTAGCTCCAATAATTCCACCTATAATTCCACCAACTCCAACCCAAATACCCTCATTTAATTGAAGTTTTCCTTTTTTATAATTAAGATACGAGCCATAATAAGAGCTAAAAACCATCTGCACAACAGAAACGGCAATTGCACTTTTTATATCAATACCAATTGCCATTAGAGTAGGAACAAGTATCATACCGCCCCCTACTCCAAAAAAGCCAGAAATTACACCAACTGCTATACCTATTAAGATTAATTCAAATATCATATACTTCCCTATAGTTTCTAAAAATTAACCCGCAATTATAACACTTTTATGGTAAAATAAAAACTATATAAAATTTAAAAGGATTTATGGTTGAAAAGAGTATTATTTTTACTTTTAAGTGCTCCAATTTTTGCAAATTTTAATGCATCTGTTTATAAAATTTCGCCTCAAATAAAAAAGCAAATGATTAATGGAAACTCATATAGAGCCGGTTGCCCTGTAAAATTAGATAGTTTAAGATATATAAAGCTTACATATTGGGGCTTTGATAATAAAGAGCATATAGGTGAGCTAATTGTAAATAAAAGTGTTGTAAATGATGTTGTTAATATTTTTAAAGAGCTTTATAATATAAAATATCCTATAAGAAAAATGAGACTTGTTAGCAACTATGGCGGTAGCGATTTTGCTTCTATCGAAGCCGATAATACAAGCGCATTTAATTGCCGTTTTGTTGATGGAACGCACAAATGGTCTAACCATAGCTATGGGAAAGCTATAGATATAAATCCAATAGAAAACCCTTATGTTAGCAAAAGCGGACACACTTCGCACAAAAAATCGTATCCATTTGTAAAAAGAGTAAAAATAAACAATACCGCACCCTACAAAGCTATGATTCTAAATAACGATAAAATCGTTAAGATTTTTAAAAAATATGGTTGGCGCTGGGGCGGTGATTGGCGATGTTGCAAAGATTACCAACACTTCGATAAGAAAAAATAGCTCTAAAAGTGCCAAGAGCCACATGGATATGGCTCGCTATAGCTATTTGTAACTTTACCAAAAATTGTTAATGGAGTATTTGTTAATTTTGCAATTCTTTTAACTCTATTTAAGTTATTAGGATTAAAAGCAATTAACATCTCATACTCCTCGCCACTTAATCCAATCTCGCTAGGAATTACCTTTAGCTCTTGCATATATAAATTATTTATTTTTAAAAGCTTATTTGTATCACAATATAATCCATCACTTATATCCATACCTCCACTTAACCAAGGAGTTACAGCTTTAATAAAATCTTTTCTTAAAATTGGTTTGTAAAACTTTGAGTTATCTGGAATTCTCTCTCCATCAAGTAAGCGCTCTAAATCTCTTTTTGCTTCTCCAAGTTCTCCAGTATAAGCTAATAAATCACCAACTTTTAAAGTATCTCTTCTTAATGGAGCTTTACTCTCTCCAATCATTGTAATAACTATGCCTAATCTATCGCTTCCTATGGTATCTCCGCCAATAATTTCAATATTGTGCTCTTTTGCTAGCTCTCTAAAAGTGCAACTTAATCTTTTAACTAGCTTTTTTTTAATCTTTTTTGGAAATGCTACTGTTATTAGCATATATTTTGTATCAGCATTCATTGCTACCATATCAGATAAGTTTACCATAAAAGCTTTATAAGCAATCTGTTCTATACTCATCCACTCTTTTTTAAAATGAGTCCCCTCCCAAAAAGCATCCATTGCATAAACTTTTTCTTGAATTATCGCACCATCATCACCAATATGAGAAGTTCTGATTTTATCTATCCAGTAGCTCTCTAAATCCAAACAGTAGTCCTTTTTATCTTAAATTATATCTAATCTTTTAATTAATAGATAAAAATATGTTAATCTATAAAGTTATCTTTTTTTAAGTCTCTCTCTTCTATTAACTCTCTATATATAAGCGCAATTATACCAATAGAAACTATAATAACACCTGCACTAATACTTAATTTTATAAAATTTCCCCACTCCATCCAAGAGCCCCAAATTTGCCCAATTAATAAGATTGCATAAATAAATAAAATTATTGCAACTATTATACCTGCTAATCTCATTGCTTTCATTGTACTTTCCTTTTTAAAATTACTACATAAGCCTCTCTTTTCCATAAAAGAAGCATTCTTCTTAAATCCTTTTCCATTGTTACTACTTCCCAGCCCTCTTTTGCATTGCGATTTAAAAATTGTGTAAATTTTACCGGGTCTATCTTTGATTGCCCTAACAAAAGTGAGCCAAGCATACCCTCTTGATAAAGAACAGCTTTATATTCGTACATTTTTGTAACCTTAAATCAAATTTATGTTATTATATCTAAAAATAATACAATATTAAAAAAAGGGCTTAATATGTCAGCAGAAAATATAAAAGTTTTAATTATAGAAGATGACCCAGATTTATTAATGACTTTAAGTATGTATTTAAAAAAGTATTCTATCCAAACAGAGTGTGCAGAAGACCCATATATAGGATTATCTCTTTTGACACAAAAAGATTTTGATTTAATAATTTTAGATTTAACACTACCAGGAATGGATGGATTAGAGGTTATTCAAAAAATCAGAGAGACTTCAAATATTCCTATAATAATATCATCTGCTAGAAATGATTTAACCGATAAAGTTATTGGGCTAGAGAGAGGGGCTGATGATTATATGCCAAAACCGTACGACCCAAGAGAGCTTGTTACAAGAATAAAGACAATTTTAAGAAGAGCAAACGCCTCAACTCAAAATAGAGATGAAGGTAATTTTGTTGTTGATAAAAAAGGACATACTATAAGATTTAAAAATAGAACATTAGAGCTAACAGCCGCTGAATTTGATGTTTTAGAGATTTTAATAAATAATAAAAATAGTGCAATATCAAGAGAACAGCTCTTATATGATAGCAAACATATAGATGATAGTAGCTCTATTAAAAATATAGATGTAATAATTTCAAGAATTCGTAATAAATTAGCAAAAATAGATGATACTAAAAGTTATGTAAAGCCTGTTAGAGGAGTTGGATATATGCTTATAGATGAGGCTTAATAGATGAAAAATATATCTGTAAGTAGCTTTATACATACTATTTTTATAATTGCTTTAATAGTTATATCTTTAACCTTTTATATTCTATTAAACTCTACTCAAGACCAAAGACATCTACAACAAATTATGAGATACAAATTTATTGCAAATACCTTTATTTTAAGCGAATATGTAGATGAAGATGGGAAAGAGGTAAAAGAGCTATTTAAAAAATACTCTTTAAAAAAGGTAGATGACGAAGATGAAGCAAGAGAGCTTATTAAACAAAGTGGTCAAACAATCTTTACTGGTAGCTCAATATATGGAGAAGTAAAAGTATTTAGAGTAGATGACAGATACTTTATATATGTTAATAGATACGATTATAATATGATGCTAGAAGATATGCATCCTATCGATTATACTACTCAACTCATATTTACAGTAGCTCTTTTTCTTGTGGTTATTTTAATTATTTTATATATTATGGTACTTAAAAAGTTATCTCCTTTAAAAAGATTACATAAAGAGATAGAAGAGTTTGCAAATGGTAATTTAGATGTAAAAATAACATATGATGGTAATGATGAAATTGCAAAAATTGCAAAAAGCTTTGATAAAGCTATAAAATATATAAGACAACTTATATCTTCTAAAAATCTATTTATGAGAAATATTATGCACGAGCTTAAAACCCCAATTACAACAAGTAGAATTGCCGCAGAGACAATAGAAGATGATTTAACCAAAAAAGTTTTAATCCGCTCTTTTGATAGAATGAATGAGCTTATTGAAGATTTAGCTCAGGTTGAAAGAGTTACAATGTACACCTTTGTACCAGTAAAAGAGGAAACAGACTTAAAAGAGATATTTGAAGAGACCGAAAAAATATTGCTAAAAGATAAATCTTTATACTCTTTTAATTACAGAAATTGCCCAATTTATACAGATAAATCTCTACTTGCTTTAGTATTAAAAAATCTAATTGATAATGCAATTAAATATAGCATAGATAAAAAAGCAAATATAACTGTTATTGGCAATAAAATTATGGTTAAATCAAAAGGCGAAAAACTTAAAGAGAGTTTAGAGTACTATACAGAGCCTTTCTCTCAAGCAGAAAAACGCTCTGCTGGTTTTGGACTTGGATTATATATAGTTGCAACTGTTTTAGATAAACTAAACTATAAACTAAGATATAGATATGACAATAAATCCAAAGAGAATATCTTTGAGATAGTTATTGATTAAAATCTTTTAAACCCATTTGGTAATTTAAAAAAATTATCAAAATCCTATTGATAAATGATTAATTTCTAATGCATTATTTGGGTTAAAAGCTCTACTACCTCATCATCACTTAATTGATGAAATCTTTGATAGTATGCTCCAACTGCTGTAAAGTTTTGAGGAGTTAATAAAACCTCTATCTTATCAGCTAATGAGTGAATTAAATTAATACTATCTAAAGATGCAACAGGTGAAGCAACAATAACCTCTTTTACACACTCTTGCTTCTTTAAAGCTATTATTGCTAAAAGTATAGTTGCACCTGTTGCAATACCATCATCAACTAATATAACTCTTTTTCTTTTTAGATTTATTGGTTTGATTTTATAAATTTTCCTTTTTTGTTTAATGTGTTCTAAAATCTCTTTTGCTTTTTGTTCAATATAATCTGAATCTATTCCTAAAATATTTATTGCATTATGATTTTTATATAAAAATTCGTTTTCACTAACAGCGCCAATTGCTACCTCTTGATTAAATGGTGATGGTATCTTCTTTACAAAAAATATATTTAAAGGTAAATTTAACTCTTTTGCTATCTCATATCCTACTGGAACACCACCTCTTGGCAAAGCAATTACAACTGTATTTTTGCTATCTTTATAATCTTTTAGATTTCTAGCTAGTAATTTCCCAGCTTGAAATCTATCTTTAAATACCATAAGTAAGTACTCCAAATTAAATTTTAGATAGATTATATATAAAAAAATTATAAAAGTAAAGAAAAATGTAGCAAATTGAAAAAAAATAGATATTTATAATAAATTTTTTAGATAGCCTATAATGGGTGGGGATTACATCATCCCCATACCTCCCATATCTGGCATTGCTGGAGCTGGAGCAGGCTTATCCTCTTTAATATCGCTTACAGTTGCTTCTGTAGTTAATAGCAAGCTAGCTACACTCACAGCATTTTGAAGAGCAATTCTTTCAACTTTTAGCGGGTCTATAATTCCTGCTTCAAACATATCTACATACTCTCCTGTTGCCGCATTAAAGCCTTCGTTTGGATTTTGACTATTGCTAACTTGGTTAGCAACTACTCCAGCATCAAACCCAGCGTTTTCAGCAATTTGCTTAATTGGAGCTTTAATTGCTCTTAAAATAATATCAGCACCAATTTGCTCATCTCCATCAAGCTCTAAATTTACTGAGTTTCCAGCTTTTACAAGTGCCGCACCACCGCCTATTACAATTCCTTCATCAACAGCGGCTTTTGTTGCACTTAGGGCATCATCAACTCTATCTTTTTTCTCTTTCATTTCAGTCTCTGTTGCCGCACCAACTTTAATAACAGCAACACCACCACTAAGTTTTGCAAGACGCTCTTGAAGCTTCTCTTTATCGTACTCGCTTGTAGTATTTTCAATTTGAGCTTTAATCTCATTAATTCTTGCTTCAACTGCCTCTTTATCGCCTTTTCCATCTACAATTGTAGTGTTGTCTTTATCAATTACTACTCTTCCAGCTTGTCCAAGTTGCTCTAAAGTTGTTTTTTCTAAAGTAAGTCCAAGCTCTTCAGTAATTACAGTACCACCTGTTAAAATTGCAATATCTTTTAGCATCTCTTTTTTTCTATCGCCAAAGCCAGGAGCTTTAACAGCCGCAATATTTAATACACCTTTAAGTCTGTTTAATACTAATGTTGCTAAAGCTTCACCCTCTACATCATCAGCGATTATTAATAGTGGGCGGTTAGTTTGTTGAGTTTGCTCAAGTAATGGAATTAAGTCTTTTAACGAGCTAATCTTACTATCTGTAATTAATAGTAAAGGGTTATCAAGTTCAGCAGTCATCTTTTCACTATTTGTTACAAAATATGGGCTTAAATATCCTCTATCAAACTGCATTCCCTCTACAACTTCTAGCTCATCATTAATACCTTTTGCCTCTTCTACTGTAATAACACCATCTTTACCAACTCTCTCCATAGCCTCAGCAATTAAATCACCAATCTTGCTATCTGAGTTTGCTGAAATTGTAGCAACTTGCGCAATCTCTTTTTTATCTTTTACCTCTTTGCTAATTTTTTTAAGCTCATCTATAATTGCGCTTGCCGCTTTATCCATACCTCTTTTAACCTCAATTGGGTTTGCACCAGCAGTAATATTTTTTAACCCCTCTTTAAAGATTGAATGAGCCAAAATAGTTGCTGTAGTTGTCCCATCACCTGCCTCATCAGCAGTTTTGCTAGCTACCTCTTTTACAAGCTGAGCACCCATATTTTCTAATGTATCTTCAAGTTCAATCTCTCTTGCAACAGATACACCATCTTTTGTAATATTTGGTGCACCAAAACTCTTTTGAATTAATACATTTCTACCTCTTGGTCCCATTGTAACTTTTACTGCATCTGCAAGTTTTTTAACTCCGCTATATAATCCATTTCTTGCATTATCGCCAAAGAAAATCTCTTTTGCCATCGCTTAACTCCTTATAATTTATTCTTATTTTAATATTCCTAAAATATCATCACTATTTAAAATTAGATACTCTTTACCATCTAATGTAATCTCATTTCCTGCATATTTCCCAAATACTACTACATCGCCTTCGCTAATTCCTTCTTCTTTAGCATCTGGACCTACTGCTAAAACCTTTCCTTGAAGAGGTTTCTCTTTTGCATTATCTGGTATAATAATTCCACTTGCTGTTGTTGTTACTTCTTCTTCTCTTTGAACTAATACTCTATTAGCTAATGGTTGAAAGTTCATCTCTTTCTCCTTGCCAAAAATTTTACAAGTGGTATTATAGTAAGAAAATTTATAAATGTCAATAGTTTGGTAAATAAAAACTAAAAAAAGTTTAGTCTATATCACTAAGATATATTAAACGATACAACTCATATATCTATTTTTTAAAAAAAATTTATCTTTTTAATTTTTTTTAAAGATTTAATTAGATAATATTTCGCACACAAAATAAATGGCAAGGTAGCTCAGCTGGTTAGAGCGCTGGTCTCATAAGCCGGAGGTCGCGGATTCAAGTTCCGCCCTTGCTACCATTTTACTTCATATTTACTACATTATAATTTAGCTTTTTTATTTTAAATAATGTTTATAGAATTTATGCTAAGGATTTAGAGCTAAGAATTAAGGCTTAAGGATTAAGGATTAAGAATAGTTTAGTGCTTAGTATGAAATTGTC
>CAZCOI010000128.1:0-4077 GCA_964500335.1 uncultured Nitratifractor sp. | reverse complement strand
AGTATAAAGCATTATGCTTGCAAACAGATATCCATCTACTCTATCTAACATTCCGCCATGTCCGGGAATTAGATTGCCGCTATCTTTAACGCCGGCTTCTCTTTTTAAATAACTTTCAAACAAATCGCCAAATACACCTGCAATTGAAGTTAGCATTGCAAGTAAAAGTGCAGCAATAAAGCCAATTTCACTTGTACTTACAATTAATATAGCACCAATTATTGTTGCTAAAGCAACTCCTCCAAATACACCCTCTAATGTCTTTTTAGGAGAAGTTGGGCTAAAAGGGGTTTTACCAAATTTGCGCCCCGTATAATATGCTCCCATATCGGCAAGTGCTACAATTACAAGAAGCCAAACAAGTGTTATCATCCCGTAATTTAAATATAAACTCCAAATAAAAAGCATACTTGCAAGCGGGTAAAATAGGGGTAAAAAATCTTTTTTCTCTACGCTTTTATCGTATGCAAGACGACTTGCAAGGGTAATTAGAGCTAAAAACAATAAAAGTACTGGGTCTTTAAAAAAATAGCTTGCCACCCAAACAACAGCAACATATGGTAAAAGCGCTTTGGCATTTACATCAAATAGTTTACATGCTTCATCAAACGCAAAATATAAAACCGCTCCAAAAAAAAGCCAAGTAATAAATTTAATATCTAAAATCCCTACAATCAAAATAACAGCAAGCATAACAATAGCGCTTTTCCAGCGTGTTGTATGTTCGCTACTATTTAATTTAAACTCTTTTGCTTCTCCTTGCTCTACATCTATCTTTTTTGCTTTATTTGTTTCCATTAATTTTCCTTTAAAATATTATTAGCACAATTTAATATTATCGGCAATCTATTTTTTTGAAAATCGGTTGCATTTTTATCATACATAAATAGCCTCTTTTTTTACTTTTTTAGCAGTGCTACTTTTGCTATCTAAATCCAAAATATCTATTTTTCTTTTAAGTTTTTTAGAAAGAGTTTTTTTTATAAACTCAATAGTCTCAAAATAATCATAAGCACTAAATTTTTGCAAAAAATTTCTATCTTTTTTAATTGCTATATCTATATCGCTATAGACATTTTGGCAATTTTTAGCATAGCTTCCAAATAGTGCCAACTTAGATATTCCTCTTTTTAAAACGGCAGGTTTAATCTCTTTTAACTCTTGTAAAATTAAATTTTTATCCACTTTCATACGACAATTATATCATAACAATTTTATAGCTTTACAATCGTTGCGCCCAAATTTCCTTTAACACGCTCAAAGCTTTTTACTTTGGGGTGTTTTTTTAAAATTTCGGTTACAACTTTTGCTAAAACTCCGCTTCCCGTGCCGTGAATTACTTCGACCTCATCAAAGCCGTGAAGCAAAGCTTGGCTTAAAAAATCCAAAAGCTCTTCTTGGGCTTCATCGGCTCTTTTTCCAAGCAGTTTTAAAACCATTTTACCCCCGCTTGGCTTTTGCACATTAACGCTGATTTTAGGTTTTTTAGGTTTTGGCGTTTTTTGCGCGATAAGCGGCTCTAAATCTTTTTTTGGCACCCTTATTTTAATGCCATCAACCTCAAGCATAACCTCTTTACTTTTTTGGCTTAAAATTACCCCCACACTTCCTCTATATTTTACTTTTTGACCGTCATTAAAATTTAAAACTTTTTTCTCTTCTTTAATTTTAGCTTCGCTTTTAATTTTGTGCGCTTTGTTTAATAGGCGCCTTGCATCAGGATTTTCGACACTTTTTAGCGCTTTTTGCACCTCTTTTAGCGCACTGTTATATTTTTGCTCAAGCTCAAAGAGTTTCTCTTTTTGCTCTTTAATTAAGCGCTCTTGCAAATTTTTTAGCTTTTGCTCTTTTAAAGCGGCTCTTTGTAGCGCTTGGTTAGCGGAATTTACTTTTTTTCGCATTAAAAGCTCAAGTTCTGTGGATTTTTCTATAAGCTTATTTAACTGCTCTTTATCCTCTCCTAAATACTCTTTTGCCCTATTTACAATTTGGCTGTTAATTCCATACCTTAAAGCGGTCTCAAATGCGTAACTTTTGCCAATTGACCCGCTTAAATATGTATATGTCGGAAGTTGCTTTTTCTCGTCATAAACTGCGGCAATTAACTCTACATCGCTATTTGTAGCCATTAGCGAAGCAAGGCGTTTGTGGTGGGTTGTAACGATAAAATAGAGCCCCTTTTTAGTAAGCTCTTCTAAAAGAGCGCGAAAAAGAGCCGCCGCTTCGTCCGCATCGGTTCCAAGCTCTATTTCATCTACTCCAATTATTGCATCTTTTAAATTAAATAGTTTTCTAAACTCTATCATACGCCCAGCAAATGTTGAAATATCGTTTTTTACCGATTGCGGGTCGTCTAAAATCGCTTCAATTTTTTCAAAACTTCCAACTTTCGTTTCAAACTTATTGCAACTAAACGGAATTAAATATTTGCTCATAAATGCGGCACTCAAAATTGATTTTAAAAGCATTGTCTTACCGCCGGCATTTACACCCGTAATTAACATAATTTTTTTATTAAAGGTTATATCTATTGGTTTTGGCTCTTTGATTGCGGGGTGTTTGAACTCTTTTAAAATAATTTCTTTACTTTTAGTTGGTAAAATTAGCTCCAAATCTTTAGCTTTTGCAAAATTATACCTTGCTTGATAGTTATCAATCCTATCAAATTCGATATTTAAAAATTGCAAAAACCGCCACCATCTATTTAAAATTGCACTAAACTCTTTTGCCCATTTTTGGTAAATCTCTTGCACTCTATCAAGCAATAAGCTCTCTTTTTCTTTTAAGCTCTCTAAAGCGTGCGGCACAATATAAAAAAATCCGCTACTGCTTCGCCCAATAATATTTGCTTTTATAGCTTTGCTAAAACCGCCCCTAACTAATAGCGCTTCTTGACCGTAATACAGATGCACTTGACTATCGACTAAATACTCATTTAGCGCGTTTGAATTTATAACTCTTCTTAAAGTCTCTTTTTTGCTCTCTTTAATATTTTTTAGCGCACTCTCAACCTCTTTTAACTCTTCTATTTTTGCGCTATCAAGCTTACCTTCGTCGTTAAAATATTGCGTAATTTCCAAAACCTCTTTGGGAATTTCTATTTTTTTAATATATTGCGCCCAAACTAAAGGCATTGTGAGCGCTTTTAGGCGGTTAAAAAACTCTACTAATTTAACAAATTCATAAATCTCTTCTACTCTTAAAACACCCTCTTTAGATAGCTTTAAAATATATTCGTCTAAATTAATTAATTGTGGAATTTGGGGTAAATTAAACTCTTCAAGAGCGTTAATAAATTTTGCGTGAATATTATAATCGCCTTCTAAAATAATATCTTTATCTCTTGCAAAGAGCGCTTTTAGGCTATTTATATGCTCGCTTAAATCAAGCTTTTTAATAATATGTTCGAATTTGTTCAAATTTAGCCTTTTTTTGCGTAATTATATCAAAAAAGCATTTTATTAAAATTTTTACTCGTTAAACATTGTATTAAACTACACTACTGCTATCTATCAATACCCTAAAGCCTTTCTTTTACAAAGAGTTATAGTATCTTTAATCCATCAACTCTATTAAAATGTTTTAAGTTGTTAGTATATAAAGTAGCTTTATTAGATATAGCAATACTTGCTATCATTATATCCATATCTGCTATTATTTTACCTTGTTTTTTAAGTTTGGTTTTTAATTTGGCAAAAATTTCAGATGCATTTTTATCAAATTGTAAAATTTTAAAGTTATTTAAAAACGGCAATATCTTTTCTTTGTTTTGGCTAATTTTATTAGAGTTGTATATTCCATATAGCAACTCTGTATAGTTTATAATAGTAATATACAACTCATCATTTTGCAAAGATAAAACTTTTTCAATAACCTCTTTTTTGCCTTTTAAAAAGTATATCAAAATATCGCTATCTAAAATATATTTTTTACTCATAGATTTATCTCAAAATCTTTACTGTTCTTGTTTGTTTGTATATCATTTAGCATCTTATTTGCTTCACTGTTTTTAAGTATTCCAGCAAACTCTAAAAGTTGATTTTTCTCTTTTTGTTTAGTTTTTGAAAAAAGCTTTAA
>CAZCOI010000127.1:0-1583 GCA_964500335.1 uncultured Nitratifractor sp. | reverse complement strand
TTCGTTTGCAATATCTCTTATAATATCCAAATATGCAAGAGCCGGTTTTACCATCAAAATATCGGCACCTTGTTTCTCATCTTCTAAGCTTTCTAAAATCGCCTCTTTTCTATTTGCAGGGTTCATCTGGTAGCTTCTTCTATCGCCAAAGCTAGGTGCGCTCTCTGCAACATCACGAAACGGCCCGTAATATGCGCTTGCAAATTTAGTAGAGTAACTCATTATTGGAATATGGCTAAAGTTTGCACCATCAAGAGCTTTTCTAATTACGCTAATCATTCCGTCCATCATTCCGCTTGGCGCTATCATATCAGCACCCGCTTTTGCATGAATTATAGCTTGAGCACCCAAATTTTTTAAAGTTATATCGTTATCAACCGTTTTTAAAACAGGGTCTAACACTCCGCAATGCCCATGGTCAGTATATTCGCAAAAACAAAGATCGGTTACTAAAAATATATCTGGATGAGCTTTTTTAATCTCTCTAACAGCTGTTGCGATAATTCCGTGCTCACACAAAGCATCGCTTCCGACACTATCTTTAACATCCGGAATTCCAAAAAGAATAATAGCTTTTATTCCAAGCTCTTTTAACTCGTCTATCTCTTTAATAATCTCATCCACACTCATTTGATAAACGCCTGGCATCGAAGCAACTTCGTTTTTTATACCTTTGCCGCTTCTTACAAATAGCGGATAGATAAAATCATTTACGCTTAAGTGCGTCTCTTGTACTAAATCTCTTAAAATTGGATTTAATCTTTTTCTTCTAAATCTAGTAAACATATCCTGCCTCCTTTAATGCTTGTTTTATTTTTGCCATTTGATAATTTTTACTCTTACCGCACCAGCTTGGAGCTAAAAGAGTATCATCATCAATACCTGCTGTTACTCTTTGAACGATTATATCTTTTGGCATAATTTTAACTGCTTTAACTAAAGTATCTATATATAACTCTTGAGTTATAGGAGTAAAGTTTCCATTTTTGTAGTCGTTTGCTAAAAGAGTATTTTTTACAACATAAAGAGGATGAAACTTAACAGAATCAATTCCCCATTCATAAGATACCTTTGCACTTGTTAGCATCATCTCTTGTGTCTCATTGGGTAATCCAAAAATAAGATGCCCACAAACATTTAAGCCGTAACTTTTTGCCTTTTTAATTGCATCTTTTACATTTTTGCTATCATGCCCTCTATTTATTTTTTTTAAAGTCTCATCAAAAATAGATTGAATTCCAAACTCTATCCAAACCTCTTTTGTCTTACTAATTTCGCTTAAATATTCATACACTTCATCTTCTACGCAGTCGCTTCTTGTTCCTATGCTAATTCCAATAACATCTTCTTGGTTTAGTGCTGTATCATATAGAGCTTTTAGTGTAGAAAATGGTGCGTAAGTGTTGGTAAAGGCTTGAAAGTATGCAATATATTTTTGATACCCCAAATTTTTAAAATTTACTTTATCTGCATTAATTTGCTTAATAACTTGTTCTATTTGATTATTTAAGATGGGATTTGTTTTACTATTAAGATTTAAAAATATCTTATCTTTATTTTTTGCCAAATTTGGACTAAAAGAG
>CAZCOI010000126.1:0-21702 GCA_964500335.1 uncultured Nitratifractor sp. | reverse complement strand
AAAAAAAGAAAATCTTGACTATATTTCAGAAATTGCAAAAGTAAATATTAACAACTATTTAAAAGATGAATAATATATTAATAACAGTTGCGACCAAATAATAGATAAACATTCTACAAAATATGCTATAACTATAACTTAAATATAGCAACTGCTGTTGGTAATAAGCTATCTGGAGTTTTAGTAGATGAGTCAAATATTAAAGATAGACCATATACTCTATGGCAAATATAGTTCCTCAAATTGCAGAAGTTAATAGAAAAAAGTGGAACAAAGCAAAAACGCACGCAAGAAAAATGGCCAAAAAGTATAATGAAATTGTTGTAATAAATGTTATAGTTTTTAATAAAGAGCCTCAAAGAGTTGGAAAAGATAATGTTGCAATTCCAAAAAGTTTTTATAAAATCTTATATAATACTCACAGTAACTACAAAGAGTGCTTCTATTATAAAAATAGCCTAAATCAAAGCAAAACTTTAAATTCACATATTGTAAATTGTAATATATTATAACAATATCTGTTTCAAATAATAGCTTTTAATAAAAAAAATTTAATGATTTTTCCTTTTTGCCTAATATTAAGGTTAATTTATGATAATATTTTATTAATTTTGCAAAAAGGGGATATAGCTATGAAATTAGCACTGCTTATCTTTGCTCTTTTAACTCTAACTTTAAATGCAGGTTTAAAAAACCTTACTTTAGATAGGGCTTTAGAGCTTTTAGAAGAAAACAACTTAGAGATAAAGGTCTCTAAATATGAAGAAATGATGAAATATTACGACATTGCCAAAGTAAAGGCTAAAAATTATGGTACATTAGATTTAACTTTAACAGCTCTTAGATCAAACGACCCTGGAAATGTATTTGGTTTTAAGGTTCAAAGCAGAGATGCAACATTTAAAGATTTTGGTTTTGCTGATTTTATGGGAGCTTTAGGACAAGGAGTTATGCAATCTGCAATGATGGACCCAAATGGACAGCCAAACTTCGCATACTTTGCACAAGGTTTAAACCAAAACGGTGCTAGTATATTAGCAATTAAACCAGATGATTTAAATTATCCAAAAGCTAGAAACCACTTTCTTACTAAACTTAGCTATAAAGTTCCAATTTATACAGGTGGAATGTTAAGTAATTATAAAAAAATTACAACCAAAATGTATAAAATGAGTAAACTTGATACTCAAAAACTATTATCTCTAAAAAGATATGAACTTAAAAAGACATTTTATGATATTGCTCTAGTTAATAGCTTTATATCAAATCTTAATAATATAAAAAATAATATCTCAAAACTAAAAAAAGTTATTAAAGAGATGAAAAAAGAGGGTTATGCAGTTGAGACTGACTACTTAGAGGTAGATGCAAGATTAGCAGAAGTTGAAGCAATGCTTGATGAAGCTAAATTAAATAGAGAGCTAGCTTATCACTTTCTTTCATTTTTAATAGATAATGAAGTTAGCTCAATTATAACACCAAAAAATCCTCCTAGAATACCTAGAGTTACAAAAGAGTTAGTTGAGAGTCAAAACCTAGACATTGCAAAAGCTAAATTGGGCGAAAAGATTACCCAAAATGCTATTGAGGTAGAAAAAGCAAAATTTAAACCAACTATTGGTGCATTTGCAGAGTACGGAAATGCAAATGATAAAATCTTTAAATATAGTAAAAAAGGTTTTTATACTGTAGGTGTTCAAGCTAAAATGAATCTATTTAATGGAGGAGCAGATTATGCTTCGTTAGAGCAAGCAAAAGTAAACCACTTAAAAGTTGCTACTCAAGTTATTTTGGCAAAAAAAGGTATGTGGCTAAAAGCTAGCAAATTAAAATCACAAATTAAGAGTTTAACTGCTCGTGTTAGAAGCTACCAAAAACAATACAAATTTGCAAAGAGAGTATATCTTACATATAAAACTAAATATAAAGAAGGTTTAGTATCTATTACAGACCTTTTAATTAAGCAGTCTCAAGAGATTGAAAAATTAATGAAACTACTAAAAGTTAAAAATGAAAGAAATGCAAAAATCTTAGAGTTACAAAACTTAATAAACGGATAAGGAGAGAGAATGAAAAAATTAGCTTTTTTAGCAGTTATCTTAATAAATATATTAAGTGCTGGAACATTAGAGCTTAGCGGTTCTGTAGTATCTGATAACCAAAAGATGATTACAAGTAGATATATGGGCTTTATTAAAAATATGAAAGTTAGCGAAGGCGATATTGTAAAAAAAGGAGACCTTTTATATGAGATTGACTCAAAAGAGATAGAAGCCGCAGAAAGACAGGTAGATTTAGGTATATCTCAAGCAAGACTTGCTCTTCAAATGAATCAAAACCAACTAAATAATGTTTTAATAAACTTAGCTCGTCATAAAAGATTATATAAAAAAGGAATGGTATCTAAATTTGAGCTAGAAAATTTAGAACTTGCGGCAAAAAACTTAAGAGATATGGTAAAAATTGCAAAAGAGCAGGTTGCACAAGCAGAAGCTAAAAAAGGAGAGGTTCTAAATCAATATAAATACCTAAAAATAAAAGCTCCAAATGATGGCGTTATTGTAATGAAAAGAGCAAAAGAGGGAGAGATTCAAATTCCAGGTATGCCAGCACTTGTTTTAACAGATTTAAGTGACTTAAAAATAATGACAGAGATTAGCGAATCTGATTTAAAAAATATAAAAATTGGTAAAAAAGTTACTGTAGAGATTCCATCAGCTAACTATAAAGGAGAAGGAGAGATTAGTTCAATAATCCCAAGCTCAAACCCAATGACACATAAATTTAAAATTAAAGTTAAATTTAATAAAGGTAATAGAACAATATTCCCTGGTATGTATGCAAAAGTTTATATTAAAGATTAAGGAGGATTGCCAATGATAAATTATCAACCAAAAGATATAGCAGGAAAGCTTGCTAAAGCTTTTTTAAAAAATCCTCTAACAGCAATACTAGGGATTACTTTAATTGTTTTAGGTTTTGTAGCTTTACAGGTAATGCCAAGAGAAGAGGACCCTCAAATTGCAATTAGTGGAGGTGCTGTAATTGTTCCTATACCAGGTGCTACTGCCGCTGAAGTAGAAAAAGTAATTGTCAATCCATTAGAGAGAAAATTAAGAGAGATTAAAGGAATTAAACATATCTATGGCATGGCAATGGATAATGTAGGTATTGTTAATGTAATGTATAAGATTGGTGAGCGCCGTGAAGATGCAAACTTAAAACTTTATGATAAAGTTATGCAAAATATGGATAAATTGCCAAAAGGTACAATGCAACCAATTGTAAAACCATTTGATATAGATATAGATATTCCAATTGTTACAGTCGCTTTTTATCCAAAAGAGGGAAGCAAAGCTGATTATGAAAAGATGTATAAAATAATTAGAGCATTACAACAAAAGATAAATGCCATTGATAATGTTGCAAAAACTACCCTAAAAGGCTCTCATAAACCTCAATTTAATGTAGAGGTTGATTTAAGTAAATTGACAGCTTACAATCTATCTTTAGGTCAAATTATGAAGGCAATTCAATCTGTTGCTGTTGATGTACCAGATATTAAAGGTAGAACAAAAGATAACAAACTCTTAATTTTTGGCGTTAAAAATGCAATTGAGAGTGTTGAAGATGTAAAAAATATTATTGTAGCTCAATATATGGGCTCTCCAATATATTTAAAAGATGTAGCTAAGGTTGAGAGAGGAATTGATTACCAAAACTTTAAAAGTGCATATTTAGATGTAAGAGAAGGTAAACTTACAGGAGATAAAGAGAAAGCTAAAGAGGGAAAATTTTTACCACAAAAAGAGCAAGTTACTCTAACTATTGCCAAACTTGCAGGAACAAACGCTGTATTTGTTGCAAAAGATGTAGAAGAGCTACTAAAAGAGCATAAAAAAGAGCTAGAAAAAGAGGGAATTGGATATGTAATAACAAGAGATTATGGCGAAAGAGCAAACGAAGCAGTTAATGAGCTTGTGCAACACCTTTTAATTACAATTTTAATTATCGCTGTTATGCTTATCTTTGCTCTTGGATTTAAAGAGTCTATAATTGTAACATTTAGTGTTCCAGCAATTTTAGCAATTACACTATTTATTGCTTATGTTACAGGGCAAACTATTAACCGTATTACCCTATTTGCATTCTTGCTCTCTTTAGGTTTGTTGGTAGATGCGGCAATTATTGTTATAGAAAATATTCACCGACATCTTCATGCGCATGATGTAGATTGTAAAGATATGGAATCTCTTTTAGTTGAAGCAACAGATGAGATTGGAGCACCTACAAATATTGCAACTCTTGCAATTATCTTAACAATGGTTCCTATGGCATTTGTTGGTGGAATGATGGGTTCATTTATGAAACCAATTCCTCTAAATGTTCCAGTAGCTTTAATTGCATCACTTTTTGTTGCATATATCTTTACGCCATATTTAGGATTAAAACTACTTAAAAAACCTAAACACAAACATCCTCATTGTGATATTAAGGAGGAAAAATAATGCATAAATTAGAAGATTTAGTATATTGGGTACTTCAAGAGAAAAAGAGAAAATTTCTAGTAGTGCTATTAACCTTAACAGCGCTACTATTATCAATTTTGATGATACCTATGGATTTAGTAAAAGCTAGAATGTTGCCGGGGAAAAGTGCTAATACCTTCTCTATCTATATAGATACGCCAACAGGTAGCTCAAAAGAGCAGACTAAAAAAGTTGCTAATTGCGTTATTGATATTCTAAAAAAAGAGAAAGAAATTACTGATATGGAGCTATTTATTGGAGAGGGAATTCCTCTTGATTATGCGGGGCTTGTTAAAGGCGCTGGTATGAAAAATAGCGAAAATGTTGCCGAGCTAGCAGTAAACTTAACAAATAAACATGAAAGAGATGAGAAATCTTTTTTAATGGTAAGTCGTTTAAGACCAATAATTAAAAATAGTTGTGAAAAACTAGTTGATGGCACAGTAATTAAGCTAATAGAACAGCCTGCTGGTCCTCCAACACTTGCATCTATTGTTGTAGAGGTTACTGGAGATGATTTAGATAAATTAAGAGAGCTCTCTTTTGAAACTGCAAAAGTTTTGCAAAAAACAAAAAAAGTTGTTGATGTTGATATTATGAGCGATGATACCTATAAAAAATATGAGCTTATCCCTAATAAAGATAAGATTCAAAGAAGCGGATTAAGCGTAGAGCAAGTTAATAAAATTTTATATCTTGCATTCGAAGGAATGGCTATAGCTCATAAAAACTCTAAAAATGAGGCTGGACAAATTCAGATTTTTTTGACTCTTGAACCAAATAGCAAGAAGTTTGATAATAAATCTTTAGAGGCTCTAAAAAATAAGCTTTCATCAATGAACCTAATGAACCAAAAAGGTATGTTGGTATCTTTAACTGAGGTTGTAGATATTAAAGAGGTAGATTCAAAACCAATGATTATGCATAAAGATTTAAGAAGAATGATAAATGTAATTGCAGAAACAGATAATGAATCACAAGTTTATCCTCTATTAGATGCAAGAGATGCAATGATTAAACACTTTAAAAAGCTAGGTTATAAAGTAGAAAAAGAGCCAGGAATTAATACATATATGTTTGATTTACACCTTACAGACCCAAAAACAGGTAAAAAGTATCTATTGCGATGGGATGGAGAGATGAAAGTATCACTAGATACATTTAGAGACCTTGGAGGCGCATTTATAGGTGCTTTAATATTAATCTTCTTACTTTTAGTAATTTATTATAAAAGTTTTGCTTTAAGTGGAATTGTACTTGCTGGAAGTTTTTTATCTATAATTGGCGTAATTGTAGGACACTGGGTAGCAGATTTGGTAACATCAGATGTATTCTTCCTAACTGCAACATCTCTAATTGGATTTATTGCATTGATGGGAATTAGCTCAAGAAATTCACTCTTATTAATAGATTTTGCAAAATCTTTAATGGAAGCTAAAGGAATGGAGAAAAAAAGAGCAATAGCAGTTGCTAGTGCTACAAGAGCAAAGCCAATTGCTCTAACTGCAATTGCTATTATTTTAGGTTCAGCTCTGCTTGCAAGTGACCCAATTTTTGGAGGATTAGGAGTTGCTCTAATCTCTGGGACAGTTGCGGCTGTTTTTGTATCGTTAATCTTTGTACCTGTACTTATGGATAACACAAAAGCTATGGATTTAGATGACGAAAATCCAATCCATCACGACCCAAAAAATATCTCTATAACAAGATAAGCTTACTGCTTATCTTAAACTTAACTACTTTTATGATAAAATCTACCTTATTTTTTAGGAGAATATAATGGCAACTATTGGAATGGGTGATATTAAAAAAGGGGTTAGATTAGAAATTGATGGTAACCCTTATAAAGTTATTGAGTTTTTACATGTTAAACCTGGTAAGGGTGCGGCATTTGTTAGAATGAAGATTAAAAATCTGCAAAATGGTAAAGTTATAGAAAAGACAGTTCATGCTGGTGATAAGTTTGAAGTACCTGAACTTGAGTATAAAAAGATGCAATATCTATATGATGATGGTGAATTTTTACAATTTATGGATACAGAGACTTTCGACCAAATTGGCTTAACAAGAGAACAAGTAGGAAAAGAGACATTTGATTTTATGATAGATGGTATGGAAGCAGATATACTATTTCATAAAGGTAAAGCAATTAGTGTGGAGATTCCTCAAGTTGTAGAGCTTAAAATTGTAGAGACTCCACCAAACTTTAAAGGTGATAGTCAAGGTGGTAAAAAGCCAGCAAAATTAGAGAGCGGAGCAGTTGTTCAAGTACCTTTCCATGTTTTAGAGGGTGAGACTATTAAAGTAGATACTGTAGAAGGAAAATATTTAGAAAGAGTAAAATCTTAAAATTATCAGCTTATATCAATAGCTGATATAAGCTATATTTTGTTAATAATATGTCCTAATTTATAAGCTTTATAAATTTCTTTCCATTTTATGGTCTAAAATTAAGCATAAATTATGTTTTTTTTATGTAATATTTTGAAAAACTAAAAGAGCTTTGATGAATATTACATATATTATATTAGGAATAATACTACTCTTATTAATATCAATACTTTTAGTAATAAAGCTAAAAACTAAAAAAGATAAAAAGCCAATTATAAGATTAGTAAATCCTAAAGATATCAACACAAACATATTAATAAAATTAGCAAAATATGAAAAGTTCATTTATCTTCATGGATTTACTAGAAGAGTCCTTTTAGTTTATATACAAAAAAAAAGACTCTATAAAGCTTACTATTACAATCTTTTAAATGGTGTTCATCTATTTTTAGAGATTGACTCTAATAATAAAGATTTTAAAATAAACTATACCTTTTTAACAAGATACAATGAGTTACAATTTATAACTTGCAATACCCCTGTAGTAAAATTTGAAGATAGCAATAGCATAATAGAAGAGTATAAAGATTACTCACTACAAGAGCTATATAATGCACATCTAAATAGTAGAGAAAAGATAAAAAAAGATATAATCTATAAAAGATTATCCCCTAACGAGTTAGTCCAAAATAGTACTTCAGATATAAAAGATAATAAAAAAAGTTACTCTCCAATCTTCTTTAAACTTATACTTTTAATAACTTTACTTATATCTATCTTTTATTATTATAAAAAATTAGATATTAATAAACCTATTAAAAATCCAAATAGAGAGCTTTTAGAGTTTACTAAAAAGTGCAATAACTATAAACTATTAACTACCTCAAAAGCAGATTTAAAAAATAGACCCCTTAAAGCCTCTTTAAAAAGTATTGATAATTATCTAAAAAAATCTAATATCTTAAGAGAGATAAACGAACCAGCAAAAGGTGCGTTCAATCAAGATATTTTGCCTTGCAAATTACCAAATAATATCATTAGTCTATATAATTGGCATAATGGCATAGAGAAATTTATTCCATTTGAGGAGTTTTATTCAAATAATCAAATGGTTGCAAACTACTCTAAATTTAATAAAAAATCAAAATCTAATTTTATAATACTTTTTGGTAATAAAAATGGTTATAAAGGCTTATCTTATAACTGTAAAGATGGAGGAATTTATAGATATAATGCTAAAACCAAAAATGCGGCAAATAAAGAGTTTTATAATATTAATCACTTTTTAGCAATTATCTCTAAAGCATATGAAACAAAAGCATTTTATGATGATAATAACTATATAAATATCAATATGAAAGAGTATTTAAAAATATATAGAAACAACTTAAGCAAAAAAGATAAAAAAAGATATAATAACTACTTAACATATATAAAAAATAAAGCATCTTTATATAAAAAATATGGAAATAGTAAACTAAAGCTAGCTTTGCTTACTCAAATAGATAGACTATATGAGCCAAAACTACTAAATGTTGTAACACAATATCTAAATAGTAGCAATAAACAAATTAAAATAAAAGCTATAAATATTATTGGCAAAATAGGAACAAAAAAATATATATCTAAACTAAAACCTTTTTTAAAGAGTAAAAATAGTCAGATTAAAGATTTTACCCTTTTAGCAATTGCCAATTTAGCTAATAAAAATGATAGCTATATAGCAAAAGATATATATCCTTTATTAGATGATAAATCAGTATTTGTTAGGTTAAGTGCCTATAAAGTTTTAGAGAAGATAGAAGATAAAAACTCTTTAAGATTATTAAGAGAAAAGTTCAAAAAAGAAGATATAAAAGTAAAAATTGGAATTATTAGAGCAATTGCAAAAATTGGTACTAAAGATGATATTAAACTATTAACCAACTATCTAAAAAAGATACCTCCTATAAATCCAAATATTAAATATTCAGAATATATAAGAGGCACTAAACCAAATCCAATAATTTTAAATTATGAAATAACTAATGCTATAAAAACTATTATCTCTAAACAGAATAATGAGTATTGGATTAGTGCTAAATATTAATTAAGATTTTGTTAATATATTATATAAACTAATAATATAAAGGAGTAAAAATGGATATTAAACAAAAAGTTTTAGAGGCAATGAAACAAAGTAATGAACCACTAAAGAGTGGTGATTTAGCAAAAATTTTAGGAGTAGATTCAAAAGAGGTTAGCAAAGCTATTAAAGAGCTTAAAAAAGAGGGACTCATCGAATCTCCAAAAAGATGCTACTATAAAGCTATATAGCTAATATTTCCTCCTTTTTTATGATAAAATTATAAAAAAAGGAGGATAGTATGAAAACTTTTAAATTACTACTTTTATTCTCTTCTATAATATTAGCTTACAGTCTAAATTACGGTCCTACTGCAAAATATCCTAAAGTAAATAGCATAAATATAATGCCTGGACTTTGGAAGTTTAATAGTATTATGCCTTTTTATAAAAAAAGTGAAACAAGATGTATAAAAAAATCAAACGAACTTAGCGTAAAAAAACTTATGAAGACAGAAAGTAAATGTAAAGTTTTAAATATTAAACAAGGAATGAATAGTGGCTCTTGGAGAAAAGATTGTTTAAATGAAGATGGTACAATAACACATATTAAAGGGTTTGTAAATTATAACGCAACCACTATGAATGAAGTTATAACTTATAGCTCAAGAGGTAAAAGTTTTAAACTAAAAATTAGTGGGAAAAGAGTAGGTAAATGCAAAGCAAAAAGTAAGTAGATTTTAACTAAAAAACTGTTATTCTAAATAAAAAATAAAAGGCTTTTTATGTCTGAGATTAAGTTTACTCATCTTCATTTGCATACTGAATATTCACTACTAGATGGTGCTAACAAAATTAAAGAGCTTGCTAAAAGAGTTAAAGAGCTTGGAATGGACGCTGTTGCTATGACAGACCATGGCAATATGTTTGGAGCAATCGACTTTTATAATGCAATGAAAAAAGAGGGAATTAAACCAATAATTGGACTAGAAGCCTATTTGCACAATAGCCAAGATTTAGGAGACAAATCTACTAAACAAAGATACCATTTATGTTTATATGCAAAAAATGAGATAGGATATAAAAACCTTATGTATTTAAGCTCTCAAGCATATATTAATGGTTTTTACTACTATCCAAGAATAAATAAAAAGCTTCTAAAAGAGCATAGTGAAGGTTTAATATGCTCTGCGGCTTGTTTACAAGGCGAGATAAATTGGCATCTAAATTTAAATGAGAAGAATCTAAAACTTGGCGCAAAAGGATACCAAAAAGCTAAGGAGATAGCACTTGAATATAAAGAGATTTTTGGAGATGATTTTTATTTAGAAATCATGCGCCATGGAATTGGCGACCAGCTAAGAATAGATAAAGATATTATTAAATTATCACTTGAAACAGGTATAAAAATAGTTGCAACAAACGATACACACTATACATATAAAGAGGATGCTGATGCACATGAAGCTTTTATGTGTATCGCAATGAACAAACTATATGACGACCCTGATAGATTAAGACACTCTGTTCATGAATTTTATGTAAAATCACCCCAAGAGATTGCTACACTTTATGCAGATATTCCAGAAGCTATAGAGAATACTCAAGAGATTGTTAATAAATGTAATCTTGAGATAAAACTTGGAAACCCAACCCCACCAAATTTTAAATTTACAAGAGAATGGGCAAAAAAAAGAGCCCTTAAACTACCTGAACCTAATAAAGAGTACTCATTAGAAAACGATAAACTCTTATTTGAGTATGAAGCAAGAGAAGGTTTAAAAAGAAGACTACAATATGTAGATAAATCTAAACATAAAGAGTATGAAGATAGATTACAAACCGAAATTGATATAATTAATAATATGAAATTTCCAGGCTATATGCTAATAGTTTGGGATTTTGTTAGAGAAGCAAAAAATATGGGTATTCCTGTTGGACCTGGTCGTGGTTCTGCCGCAGGTAGCTTAGTTGCATACTCTCTTGAAATTACAGATATTGACCCTATTCCTTATGGACTACTTTTTGAGCGTTTCTTAAACCCTGAGCGTGTAAGTATGCCAGATATTGATATGGACTTTTGCCAAAGCAGACGCCAAGAGATAATAGATTATGTAATCAAGAAATATGGACGCTATAATGTTGCTCAAATTATTACATTTGGTAAGCTTTTAGCAAAAGGTGTTATTAGAGATGTTGCAAGAGTACTTGATATGCCATATGCAAAAGCTGATGCCATGGCTAAACTAATTCCAGATGAACTTGGAATTAACCTTGATAAAGCTTATGAAAAAGAGCCAAAAATAAAAGAGTTAATAGAAAGCGACCCGCTAGCCGCAAGAGTTTGGAAGTTTGCAAAAGCGCTAGAAGGATTAAATAGAAATGCTGGAACTCATGCGGCTGGTGTGGTTATTAGCAACGAAGAACTTTGGCACAAAACCCCTCTTTTTAAACCAAGCGGTCAAGATACTCTTGCAACTCAATATAACGGAAAATATATTGAAGATGTCGATTTAATTAAATTTGACTTTTTAGGTTTAAAGACTTTAACTGTTATAGATGAAGCTTTAAAGCTTATTAAAGAGCGTCATAAAGTTGATATAAACTTTAAAGAGATAGATATTCAAGATAAAAAAGTTTATGAGTATATCTCACAAGGTGATACTTTAGGACTATTTCAGATTGAATCTAGCGGAATGCAAGATTTAGCAAAAAAATTAAAACCAAGCGGTTTTGAAGATATTATTGCGATGCTAGCACTCTATCGTCCAGGACCAATGGAATCTGGAATGTTAGATGACTTTGTAGAAAGAAAGCATGGTCGCGCAGAAATAACCTATATGTTCCCTGAACTTGAACCTATTTTAAAGCCAACATATGGAGTAATAGTTTATCAAGAGCAGGTTATGCAAATAGTTCAAACAATTGGTGGCTTTAGCCTTGGTGGTGCAGACTTAGTGCGCCGCGCTATGGGTAAAAAGATTAAAGAAGAGATGGATAAACTTAAAGATGAGTTTGCCAATGGAGCCAAGAAGAAAGGCTTTGATAAACAAAAAGCAATTGAACTATTCGATTTAATTGTAAAATTTGCAGGATACGGATTTAACAAATCGCACTCAGCCGCATACGCAATGATTACATTTTATACATCTTACCTAAAAACCTACTACCCAACAGACTTTATGGCGGCTCAGCTATCATTAGAAAAAGATAATACTACAAAAGTTGTTAGATATGTAGATGAAGTTAAAAAGATGGGCATAGAGCTACTGCCTCCAGATATAAATAGATCTAGCCTTAAATTTATCGCTAGCTCTCACAATAATAAAGAGGTTATTTTATTTGGTCTTGGGGCTATTAAAGGGGCTGGTGATGTAGCAATTAACTCTATTTTAGAATCAAGAGGCAATCAAGAATTTAAAGATTTAAGCGATTTTATCTCAAGAATTGATTCTACAAAAGTTAATAAAAAAGTAATTGAATCTTTAATAAAATCTGGCGCACTCGATTGCTTTGGCTATACTAGAAGAGCTTTAATTATGCAAATAGAAGATATTATAGATGCCTCTCAAAAAGTTGGACAAATGAAAAAAGAGGCACAAAACTCTCTATTTGGCGGCGGAGAGGAGATGACCCATATTCAAATTGAACTTAATAATGTAGAAGAGTTTGACCCTCTTGAGATATTAGCATTTGAAAAAGAGACATTAGGTTTTTATGTATCTGGGCATCCTCTTGATAAATATAGAGATAAAATTGAAAAGATAAAATATACTCTAAGCTCAGATTTAGATGAATTGGCTGATGGAAGTGAAGCTATATTTGTTGGAAGAGTAGAAGAGATTAAAGAGAAAATCTCTAAAAAAGGTCATAAATTTGGTATTGCAACTTTGCTAGATTTGCATGGAAATATTGAGTTAATGCTATTTGAAAAACATATTAAACTTTTAGAAGAAAATTTTAATTTAGAAGAACCAATAGCCTTTAAAGTAAAAATAACAAAAACAGACGATTTTACAAGAACATCTATTTTAAAAATTGAATCACTTGACGAAGCCATAAAAGAGAAAGTTAAAATAAAAAAAGAAGAAAAATTTACACCAGAGCCAGAAGGAGAACCAATTATAATTGCAATTAATCTGATGCCAGATACTAGAGTCGCTGAAGATTTAATCTGCTTAGCACAAAAATATCCAGGCAATCACCCTCTATCTTTAAAAGTTCGCTCAAAACTAGCAGATGTAATAATTGAATCAAAAGTTAAAGTCTCTAAAAACTTTATTCAAGAAGCGATAAATCTTGGTTTTCAATTAGAAGAGGCGATATAATCATCGCTTAAAGCCCTAGCATTTGGGTTTCTTTTCTTTTTTAGCTCCATATCTACCTCTTCTAAATTAAGCTTACTTAAACTTGCAATTGTACCGCCCCTTGTTGTAGCACTTTGGAGTTTATATATATTAAAACCATTCTCATAAAGAGCAAGTCTAATAGGTGTTGCAACAGAATATGTTGTTAAGATTACATCTTTATTTGAAACTCTTTTTAAATCTCTAAACCACTCTTTAGTCCAAAGTAATGGATTTTTTTTAGGACTAAAAGCATCTTGATAAATTATATCAATCTTCTTTTCTATCTTTTTTACCTCTTCTCGTGCATCTCCTAATAATATATCTATCTTAAAATTTTCATCTTCATAATAAAAATCATTGCTAATTTTATATATAATATCTTTTAGCTCATCAAACTCTTTTGGATAGCTAAAATTTTTTAAAGACTCTACTAAGCCCTTATCAAACTCAGGAGAAATAATATGTACTTTAGCACCTTTTCTATATCTTTTATAATAATAAATGGTACTTAATGTATTATATCCTAATCCAAAACAGATATCTAAAATCACTAAACATTTTTTATTTTGTAGTTTAAAAGCAGGAATTATATGCTTATTTAAACTCTCATTTAATGCACCATCTTTTGTAGAGTGATAGCACTCATCAAACTCTTTAGAATATAGCGTTAAAGTACCATCATTTGTAGTTACAATCTCTTTTAACATTAAAAACCAGCTTCATCTAACTCTTTAAATTTAAAAGCTTCCATAATATCTTCTATACTATCTTGTCCTTCTCTTCTAGCAAGTACCATAATGCCTTCATTTAAAAAATCGATTGCATTTTCATACCTATTCTCCAAAACTACAAAATCTAACCAATCAACACCATGTTCCATCCAAGTAGGAACAAATTTAGTACTCTTTACTACACCTTCATCAAACTCAACTATTGCCCACTCTTTTGCCTCTAAAAGTTTTGAGATACTCTTATTCTCATCTATAGGAATTGCAATATACATTTATAACCTCTTTAATTAACTTTTTTGTGTATAATACCTACAAAAAGCTAAAGGCTAAATTATGAATAGTATTGATTTTAACGGATTAAAAGTTACGCCAAGCAAATTAATATGCATTGGCAGAAATTATGTAGAGCATATAAAAGAGTTAAATAATGAAATGCCCTCTGAAATGGTAATATTTTTAAAACCAAATAGCTCAGTTACAAATGAGCTTATATATTTTGGAAAAAACTATAGATATGAGGGGGAACTTTGCTTTTTAATTAAAGAACAAAAAATTGTAGGTGTTGGATTTGGACTAGATTTAACAAATAAAGAGGCTCAAGAGTATGCTAAATCAAAAGGTCTTCCATGGGAGAGAGCAAAAGCATTTGATAACTCAGCACCACTTAGTAATTTTATTAAAATAGAAGATAGCAACTTAAAAGATTTATCTTTTAAACTATTTATTAACAACTCTTTGGCTCAAGAGGGAGATTATAATTTAATGATACATAAACCAGATGATATATTAAAAGAGACAAAAAGCTTTTTAACTTTACAAGATTACGATATTATAATGAGTGGCACACCCAAAGGCGTTGGAAGCTATAATATTGGTGATATATTTGAAGCAAAAATATATCTTAATGATAAAGAGATTTTAACTACAACTTTTAAAGCTAAATAATCTAGCCTCCTAGATATTTAGCTCTTACTTCATCATTTCCTAAAAGATTTTTTGCATAATCTTTTAAAGTAATTTTTCCATTTTCTAAAACATATCCAAAATCTGCAATTTTAAGTGCGGCAAATGCGTTTTGTTCAATTAATAATATTGGAATATCTTTTTTTAGCTCAACAATAATCTCAAATACTTCGCCAATAATCTTTGGTGCAAGTCCAAGACTTGGCTCATCAAGCATAAGCATTTTAGGACTGCTCATAAGTGCTCTTCCAATAGCAAGCATCTGTTGTTCTCCGCCACTCAAAGTTCCGCCAAGCTGATTAATTTTTTGTTTTAATCTAGGAAATCTCTCATAAACTAAAGCTCTTAAACTCTCAAAATTCTCATCGTTATTAAATGCACCCATTCTTAAATTTTCATCTACTGTTAAGTTTACAAAAACCCTTCTTCCTTCTGGAACTAAAGAGAGTCCATGTTTTACAATTTTATGAGTCTTCTCTTTACTAATATCAAGACTATTAAACTCTACATAACCACTCTTTTTAATACTATTTACAATTGCATTTAGCGTAGAGGTCTTTCCTGCTCCATTTGCTCCAATAAGCGTAACAATTTGCCCTCTATCAACCTCTAAACTTATACCTCTAACAGCGGCAATTACACCGTAATTTACAACTAAATCTTTAACTTTAAGCATGTGTAAAATCTCCTAAATAAGCCGCAATCACTTTTTTATCTACAATTGCATCACTAGGTTTACCCTCAAAAATCTTCTCTCCATAATCTAAAACAGTCAATTTTTCACACATTGCATTTACAAACTTCATATCATGTTCAATTAACAAAATCGATAAATCAAACTCTTTTTTAATTTTATGAATAATTTCTGAAAGCTCTTTTGTCTCATTTGGATTCATTCCAGCGGCTGGCTCATCTAAAAGCAAAAGTTTTGGGTTTGTTGCAAGTGCCCTTGCAATTTCTACTTTTCTTTGATTACCATAACTTAGTGCACTTGCATTTAAATTTGCAAACTGCTCTATATTAAATATTTTCATTAACTCATAAGCTTTTTGTTTTATCTCTTTTTCATACTTAAAAAATCTAGGAAGCCTTAAAATTGCTTCAAAATAGCTATATTTTGCAGTAGCATCAAAACCTATTAAAATATTCTCTAAAACCGACATACTTTTAAAAAGTCTTATATTTTGGAATGTTCTTGCAATCCCTTTAAATACCGCTCTATTTGGTTTAATACCTGTAATATCTTCACCATCTAAATAGATTTTTCCTTCAGTTGGCTTTAAATTGCCTGTAATTATATTAAATATTGTAGTTTTTCCAGCTCCATTTGGGCCAATAAGTCCGTAAATAGAACCTTTTTTAACTTCAAAACTTAAATTATCTATAGCAGTCACTCCACCAAAGCGCATAGTCACACTATCTACTTTTAAAATCTCTTCCATACTACTTTCTCTTTTTAAATTTTTCACTAAGCTCTTTATTACCAAGTAAACCTTCTCTAGCAAATAGCATCATTCCAAGTAAAACTAAAGAAAATACTACCATTCTAAGACCCGGATGCGCTGATATATGGAATCCAAAAATATTCATCTCTTCATCTAAAAATCTTAAATACTCCATTCCGCCCATTACCAAAATAGTAGCAATTAATGTTCCGCTCATACTCCCAAGACCACCTAAAACAATAATAATTAAGAGCTGGAAAGTTAATAAAAACGAAAATTGATCTGGAGTAATTGTAGTTAAGAAAGAGGCTAATAGCCCTCCTCCTACCCCTTCAAAAAATGCACTTGTCATAAAAGCATAAGTTTTAATTTTAAAACTGTTTATTCCCATTGCTGTTGCGGCATCTTCATCATCTCTAACCGCTTTCATTGCACGACCAAATTTTGAATAAATAATATGAATCATCACTATAAAAGTAATAATTGCAATAGTTCCTATCCAATAAAAATTGGCAATTTCTGGAATATCATTTAGCCCCATTGCACCATTTGTATATTCAGGGTTATTAATTGCTAAAATTCTAATAATAAAACCAAAACCAAGCGTTACAATAGCTAAATAATCACCCCTTACTCTAAAAACAGGAAACGAAAGAAGCAAAGCAATAAACATAGCCGCAATACCGCCTGTTATAATTGCTGGTAAAAAGCTAGCATGCATCTTTAATACAATTGGAGCGGGATCAACTAAAGCAAACATATCCAATTTTGTATCTGTTGGTATTAGCATAAGCGCAGTAAAATATGCCCCAATTGCAACAAATCCATTAGGCTCAAG
This sequence comes from uncultured Nitratifractor sp., assembly GCA_964500335.1. Lineage (GTDB taxonomy): Bacteria > Campylobacterota > Campylobacteria > Campylobacterales > Sulfurovaceae > JAADEQ01. Next base: position 4,452 of record CAZCOI010000126.1, on the reverse strand, counting down.
CGAAAATTGCCCAGCAACACCATTTATTAAGTTATAACTTAAAGCCAAAATTGCAAAAATTCCAATTGTATTTAAAATACCAATATCATAACTGTTAAAAAATTTAGGCAATATAAAAACAAATCCAAAAGCAACTACAATAAAAACTATATTTCTTACTATCTTACCCATATTTAGCTCCTAAAATCTTGAGCGTTCTAAATCTTGACCCATTATTCCAGTAGGTCTAAATAGTAAAACTAAAATCAAAAAGAAAAACGCAAAAGCATCTTTATATCCACCAAGTTCAGGAAATAGAGCAACAACAATAATTTCGGTAAATCCTAAAATAAATCCCCCAATAACCGCACCAGTAACCGAGCCAATACCTCCAAGAACAGCCGCCGCAAATGCTTTAAGCCCCACAATTATCCCCATTAAAGGATCAATCGAAGGATAACTAACTGCATAAAAGACCCCTCCAATTGCCGCTAAAGAAGAGCCAATAATAAATACAATCATTATAATCTTATCTGCATCTATACCCATAAGTTTAACAGTTTGAATATCAAAAGCCAAAGCTCTAATTGCCATTCCTTGCTTTGTTCTATATAAAATCCAAAGCACTACAGCTAAAATAATTAAAGTTACAGTCGGAATAATAATTACACTTATTGGCAAATATACATTACCTAAATGAAAAATTTTAGTTAAATATTCAGGAGCTTTAAAAGCTCTTGGAGTTGCGCCAAAAAGCACAGTAAAAAGATTTTCTAAAAAAAAGCTAATCCCAATTGCAGTAATTAAAAGTGAAATTTTTGGAGCATCTCTTAAAGGTTTATAAGCAATTTTATCAGTTAATATACCCACAATTGCCGCCCCAATAACACCTATTAATACAGCTAATGGAAATGGCAAATTAATAGAGACCCCAAAATATGTTAAAAATGCCCCTACCATCATAATATCGCCGTGAGCAAAGTTTATAAGCCTAAGCACGCCATAAACCATAGTATATCCAATCGCAATTAATGCATACATACTGCCTAGACTTGCACCATTAATTAATTGTTGCAAAAAGGTTTGCAAATCCATAATCAACCTTTATATTAGTTTATTTAAAAAGCTCAAAAGCCTCTTAAATAAACTCCCCAAAAAGGGGAATTGATTATGGATTTACAGTAGTTTTATATTCAAATTTACCATCTTTTACAGCATTAATAACTGCAGATTTTACAGCATTTCCATCTTTATTAATTGTAATTACTCCTGTAATTCCTTTGTAATCTTTTGTATTTCTTAAATTAGTATTAATACACTCTTTATCATCACTGCCTTTACCATCTTTAATACAATTTTCCATTGCAGTAACAATCATTCCATATGCATCAGCCGCTAATGCTCCCATAGAGTCTGCACTCTTATTATATTTTTTATGATAAGCCTCTACATAAGCTTTAGCTTCTGGCGATTTAGCCGCCGCTTCATTAAAGTGGTCTGTGTACATAAAGCCTTCAGCCGCTTTACCTGCGATTTCAATAAGTTGAGGGAATCCAACACCATCAGCCCCAATAAATGGCGTTTTAACTCCCATATCTCTAGCTTGTTTTACTAAAAGTGCCGCTTCGTTATAATATCCTGTAAATGCAATAATATCTGGATTTGCTGATTTAATAGCCGCTACTTGTGCATTAAAATCTTTATCTCCAGAATTAATTAAAACAGTTTTTACAATTTTACCACCACCTGCTGTATAAGCTTTTTTAAACGCTTTTGAAAGACCAACCGAATAATCTTGCTTAGCATCAGTTACAACAACAGCAGTTTTTAAATTATTATCAAGTGCATATTTTGCCATAACAGCACCTTGGAACGGGTCAATAAAACATGCTCTTGTTACATACTTTTTACCTTTAGTAACTCTTGGGTTAGTTGATGCATGAGTAATCATAGGAGTTTTATTTTTCTCAGCAATTGGTGCCATTGCAAGAGAGTTTGAAGATGCAACTTCACCTAAAATTACACTTACTTTATCATTATCAATTAACTTTTTAACTGCGTTTGCCGCTTCTACTTTATCGCTTCTATCATCTACAACAACAAGCTTAATAGTATCTCCATTGCTAAGCTTATTTTTTTGCTCATATGCAACATCAAGACCTTTTTTACTAGTCTCTCCAAATGCCGCAACACCACCAGTTAGCGGTAATACAACCCCAATTTTAACCTCTTTTGCAATTGCCATTGTTCCAAATAGAGCCATTACTGCTACTAAACTTGTAAACTTTCTCATTTACACTCCTTTGTTGATTTTATAACTTTTATAATAGTTAAATTAGCTTATAAGCTCTTTAAAAAATTTATTTACTTTACTACCATCTGCACGAGAACCTACCCTAGATTTTATAGCTCCCATAACTTTACCCATATCTTTCATAGAAGTTGCTCCTACCTCTTTAGCAACCTCATTAACAAGCTCTTTTAATTCATCATCGCTTAAAGGTTCAGGTAAATATGCTTTAACAATAGCTATTTCAGCCTCCTCTTTTGCTATTAAATCTTCTCTTTTAGCCTCTTTAAACTGCTTTAGGGCATCTTCTCTTTGCTTTAGATATTTTGTTAAAATTGCTTCAACTTCACTATCATTTAACTCTCTTCTCTCATCTACTTCTATCTGTTTAATTGCTGTATTTAAATTTCTTAATGTGTCTCTTTTTGTAACATCTTTAGCACGCATTGCATCTTTAATATCTGCTTTGATTTTATCTTTTAAACTCATCTTAATTCCTTTAAATTTAATTTTTGAAATTATAGCAGTTTTTTTACTTTTTAGCCATCTTTTAACAAAATTTATCTATACTAAAAGAAATTATATAAGGATACAAATGAGTGAATTTCAAATAATACTTCTACTATTAGCAGTTACTATCTTTGCAATATTTTTTAAACAGCTATTTAGCGGCAATCACCCAAAAAGAGGTGTAGATTTCGAGCCAAAAACTCCAAATAATCAAGTTGGAACAATAAATAGACCAGATAAAATATTTAAAAAGGTAGAACAGACCCCACAAACTAAAGATAGAACAAAAGAGCTTTTTGATATGGCAAAAGAGTCTTTAAACAAAGGCGATAAAGAAGATGCAAAAAAAGCTCTTGATGCAATTTTAATAAGAGAACCAAATAATTTAGAAGCGTTAAGAATTCTAGCAACTTTTGAATTAGAAGATAACAATCTAAAAGAAGCAAAAGAGAAGTTTCTTAAAATTTTACAACACAACCCTACAGATGATTTAACAATTAATCATCTAGCAAATACTCTTCATAAATTAGGTGAAGATCAAGAGGCTATAAAATATCATGAAATGGCAATTAATTTAGATAGCAACTATGCACCATACTACTTTAATTATGCTAATACTTTATTTGATTTAAATAGATTAGATGAAGCTTTAAGCTTATATAAAAAGGCTCTTGAGTTAGATTCTAATTTAGAAGAAGCAAAAAAAGCTATAAGAGAGATTGAAAATGGTTCAAATTAATAGCGAAATATTTATTGAACAAAATAATACAAAAAGAGTACTAAACAATATTACAAAATATTGCTCAAAATGTTATAAAGAGTTTGAAGATAATGAAAAAATATATCTAAACACTCAAACTTATGAATATATTTGCAGTTTATGCGCTTGCTGTTTAAGTGAAGAGCTAGAGACAAATAAAGAATGTATTCTAGAATGCCAAAGTGAAGAAGCTCTATTTTAATATTAAAAATATTATTAAAAAAAAATATCTTTACTTATTTGCTTTAGCTTTAGTACCTATAGGAATTATTTTAAAATGCATATTTAATTTTGATTATACAGCAAATATAATATTAAATATAGGTGCTATATTTATCATAGTACAAACTATCCATATTTTTGTCGATTTAGATAAGCTAAATACAAATCATCCTCTTTTATATTTATTATTATATATTCTCTTAATCCATCTATTTGTTGTATATCTACCACAAGCTATTCAATATTGTTTATATTTAATATGTAACTTTTTGTTATAAATAATGGTTTAATATTTAAGAGTAGTCTTAAAATTGATAATAATGATATTTTAAATAGCTAAAAATATGAGACTTTATTTTTTTTGGTGTTATAATATTTGTAAATTAGTGGATTTTTTGGTTGTTCAGAGGGTTCAATAACTATTTAAAAGATGAATAAGATTTTAATTCCCAATTAAAATTATTGGGAATTAATTTAGTAATCATCTATTGCGAGAATCTGCTTCCGCCATAGTCATGGCATCTTCTTTAGTATAAGTATAACCAACAGTTTCATAATTGTCTCCACCAAAGAATGAAGTACCAGTATATTTTTTAACTTTAAATTTATTGCCATCTTTTTCTATTTTGTACCATTTACCATTTTTAGTTTTTATTTCTGTTGCCATATTCCTCTCCTTTAAATAAATTTA